>NZ_JBYRFX010000725.1:0-9599 GCF_057815775.1 Inquilinus sp. | reverse complement strand
GCCCAGAAGGGCTGCGGCGACATGGCCCGGCGCGCGGCCTCGGCCTCGACTCCGGCCTGGAAATGATCGCGCAGATCGGCCGCCGTCTGCCCGGTTTCGACCCGCTGCGCCATCAGGCGAAGACCCGCCTCAGCCAGTTCGACGCCGATGGCCAGGCGGTCGATCTCACCCGGTGTCTTCACCATGCGGACGTGGTCGAGCACCGGCGAGCCGTTGACGATCGAGGCGCCGGACAGCACGTCCCGTAGCACCGCCGCATCGCTTTCGGCGATATAGTCGGCATCGATGCCCAGCCTGGCATGGCGCAGGCCCAGCGTGCCGAGCAGATCCGCCAGGGCGGCCAGCGCCAGATGCAGGTCGAAGGTCGCGGGGCGGCGGAAGCCCTCCGGCCGGCCGGCTTGCCGCCAGGCCTGGGCAATGCGCTGCTCGATAGCGCCCGTCTCCGGCACGCCGGTCAGGTCCGCATTTTCCATCCAAAGGGGATGGGAGCGGATCTCCGCAACGCTGCGCCTTGCGGCGTCGGCATAGAGGTCGCCGATCACCGCACCGACCGGCCGCTGCGGATCGGCGGGAAGCACCGCGAAACCGGCGCCCGCCCGCCGGAACAGGCCGGGGACGCCCTGCGACACGCCGGTGATGTAGGAAAAGCCCTCGGGCTCGGCGACGATCAGTGCATCCAGGCCGGCGACGGCCAACAGGCGCGACGCGCGCTCACGGTCCACGAACGGCATCGTCTCGAAGCTCCCGTCAATCCTGGCGATGAGACCGCGGGGCCTGTTCCCCTCCCTCGCATCGCATCCATCGCCTATAGGGGATTACGCGAAGCCATGCCAAGGCGCTATGCCGGAACCGCTGCTTGTGCCCGGTCCTCATTTCAGCATGCTGGGCGGGTTGAAAGGCGGCACCCTGCTGAGGCCCGCCCAGTCGCTGACGGAGGGCTGAGCATGTCGACAGAACAACGATTGCGGCCGCCCTTGCGCCTGGTCCTGGTCGGCTGGGGCGCAATCGGCCGCCGGGTGGCGCAACTGCTGGCGGACCGCGGCGCGCCGGTGGATCTCGTCGCCGTCGCCGCCCGGTCGTGGCCCGAACAGCTGCCGGCCGGCATGCCGTGGCTGCAGTCCCCAGAGGAACTGGCAGGGGTTGCGCCGCAGCTGGTGGTGGAGGCGGCGGGACGAGCGGCGGTGGAGCCATGGGGCCAAGCGGCGCTGGGCTGCGCCCCGGCCTTGATCGTGTCCTCGACCAGCGCCTTCTGCGACGACGGCGTGCTGGACCGGCTGCTGGCCACGGCGGACCGCCATGGCAGCCGGATCCTGATCCCGCCCGGGGCGCTGGCCGGGGTCGACGCGCTGGCAGCGGCATCGGCCCTGCCGCTGGACGAGGTGCTGCACCGGATCGTCAAGCCGCCCGCGGCCTGGCGAGGCACCCCGGCCGAAGCAGCGATCGACCTGGACCAGTTGGCCGAGGCGACGGTGTTCTTCACCGGCTCGGCACGGGAGGCCGCGAGCGCCTATCCGGCGAACGCCAATGTCGCCGTCATCGCCGCCCTGGCGGGCATCGGCCTCGACCGCACCCGGGTCGAGCTGGTCGCCGATCCGCAGGCCGTCGGCAACGGCCACCGGTTGCAGGCCCGCGGCGCCTTCGGCATGCTCGACATCGCGATCGAGAACCGGCCGCTGGCGACCAATCCGAAATCTTCGGAAATGGCCGCCCTCAGCCTGGTCCGGCTGGTCGAGAACATGGTCCGGCCGCTCTGCCTCTAGCGGCTCGGCGACCGATCTTCCTCAGCTTCCCGAGACCAGCTTGAGTCCGATGACGCCGGCCAGGATGAGGACAATGCACAGGATCCTCATCGGCTCGGCGGAATCACCCAGCACGATGATTCCCAGAATGGCCGTGCCGGCCGCGCCGATTCCGGTCCAGACGGCATAGCCGGTGCCGACCGGCAATGTCCGGAGCGAGAACGACAGAAGAAACACGCTCGACAGGCCGGTGGCGACCGTCAGCAGCCCGGGGATCAATCGCGTGAACCCCTCGGACGACTTCATGCTCAAGGCGAAGGCGATTTCGAGAACGCCGGCGATACCAAGCAGCACCCAGGCCATGGTGACAGGTCCGTTCGTTGACGCGCCGGCCGTTGCGGCCGGGCGCGTTCGATTCACTGATCGGGCGATCAACCAATCGGGATTTCAGGCTTTAGCGGCCGCCGCGGGGGTCGACCGGAACGCAATCCCGAACCGGTTGAAGGCGTTCATCAGGCCGATCGCATAGGTCAGGTCGGCAAGTTCCTTCTCGCTGAATTCGGCCGCCGCGGCCTCGTAATCCGCATCGGGAATGCCGGTTTCGGACACGCGGGTCACGCTCTCGGCCCAGGCCAGCGCCACGCGCTCGCGGCGGCTGAACACATTGCCCGCATCGTGCCACACCGGCACCAACACCAGCTTGTCGACGGCGAGGCCGGATTTCAGCAGGTCGCGGGAGTGCATATCGATGCAGAAGGCGCAGCCATTGATCAGCGACACCCGGAGGTAGACAAGATCGACCAGCTCCTTCGGCAGGCCGCTTTTCTGGACGGTGACGTACACGCCGCCGAACGCCTTGTAACCTTCGGGTGCGATGCTGGCGTAGTCGATGCGCTTGCTCATGATGACATCCTTGTCTTGGCTGATTTGAGGATGTCATCGTGCTCCGTCTTGGCCTAGCCAAGAAGGTCCATGATCTGGCTTGTGAACTAGGCCATGATGGACATCACATCAGCGCCAGGATACGCCGGCCGAGCGCCTCGGCAGTGCCGCGGGAATCTATGTTGGTGAAGTTGAGAAGCAGCGCCGAGGGGCCGTCGCCGCCTGTCGTCCAATCCGTCAGCGCTTCCCCATACAACCCATCTTCCCGCATGCGTTCGACCAGCCGGCGGTCCGACTGCCGGCCCTGCAGCCGCAGGATCAGGTGCATGCCGCCCGGCTGGGCATCGATCCGCACATGGTGCCCCAGCACGCTGTCCAGCCCGGCCGCCGTCGCGTCCCGGCGCTCGGCATACAGCTTCCGCATCCGCTGGATATGGCGCGCGAAATGGCCTTCCCGGATGAAGGCAGTGACGATGGCCTGGGTCAGCTCCGGACTGCCCGCGGCCAGGATCTCGGTGACCTGCTCGAACCGCTCGACGTGCGATTCCGGCACGACGAGATAGGCCAGCCGAAGGCTCGGGAACAGCACCTTGCTGAAGGTGCCGGCATAGAGCACGCGCCCATCGCGATCCAGGCTCTTCAACGCCGGCAGGGGGCGGCTGACGTAGCGGTATTCGCCGTCATAATCGTCCTCGATGACCCAGGCATCCTGCCGCGCTGCCCAGTCCAGCAGCGCCAGGCGCCGCGGCAGGGACAGGGACACGCAGAGCGGGCTCTGATGCGCCGGCGTGACCACGGCCGCGCGCGCCCGCGGCGCCCGCTTGAGCCCGTCGGCGACGACCATGCCGTCTCGGTCCACCGGCACGGGGACGGCGGCAATCTGCAACTGCTTCAGCAATTCCCGCGTGGGCGGATATCCCGGGTCTTCCAGCCAGACGCGATCGCCAGCCTTCAGCAGGGCATGGGCGATCAGCGCCATGGTCTGGCGGTACCCCGATGTCAGGAAGATCTGGGACGGGGTGCAGCTGATTCCCCGCGACAATTGCAGATAGGCGGCGATCTCGGTCCGCAGCATCGGCAGGCCGTATATGGCGGGATGGACCATGTCGGATGGCTGCATGGCGCGCACGCAGCGCGCGCCCAGCCGGGCCCAGATCTTGCGGGGGAACAGGTCCAAGGCCGGCAGGCCCATCTGGAACGGCAGGATCGAATCCGGGCGGAAACCAGCGGCGCCAGTGCCGCTGTCGGGCCGTGGCGTCGGGATGGCGACCGGCGCCCGCGGCGTCAGGCCCGGCGTCACGATGGTCCCCGCCTGGCCGCGCGCCTGGATATAGCCTTCCGCGGCCAGCAGCGAATACGCCGTCTCGATCGTGCCCCGGGCCAGCCCCAGCTCCTTGGTCAGCGCCCGGGCCGAGGGGATCCGGTCGCCCGGCTTGAGCATGCCGCTGGCGATGGCGCCGAGAACCCGATCGTAGATCTGCCGGTAGAACGGCACCGCCGCGGCTGGATCCAACGGCGGGATATGGCTGGGCTTCGGGGCAGTCATGGACTGGTCAATTCTGGAGATGAGCCGAAGGTGGCTTGAGCCATCATGATCCGGCATGGCGGTCCTGGCAAATCAGGCGGGCGGTACAGCCCAAAGCGGCACCGCAACTGGCATGGACCAGTTTGAATTCCAGATCATGGATCTGGGTCATGGGCCATCCGGCCTGCAGAATGATGATCTCATTCAACCAGCCGCCGGAGATGGACCGATGAAGACGATCCTGCTTGTCAATTGCAGCCCTCGCGGGCAGGCCGCCGAGAGCTATCGGCTTTCCCAGAAAATCGTCGGATTGCTGCTGCAGAAGGAGCCGGCGGCGGTGGTGGTCAACCGGGTGCTCGGCGATGGTGCCATCACCCATGTCGACGAGACCTACGCGATCGCCCAGCAATCATCCGCCGATATCCCCCAGGGCCGGTCGATCCCCCAGTCCGAAGAGCTCATCCAGGAACTCGAGAGCGCCGATCTCGTGGTCATCGGCACCCCGATGCACAACCTGACCGTGCCGTCGGTGCTGAAGGCGTGGATCGATCACGTCGTCCGGGTCCGCCGCACCTTCAACGTGACACCGAACGGGAAGGTCGGCCTGTTGCGCGACCGCCCGGTCTTCGTCGCCATCGCCTCGGGCGGACGGTTTTCCGGGGAGCGCGCCCGCCAGCCGGATTTCCTGACCCCGTATCTGAAGGCCGTCTTCGGCACCGTCGGGCTGCACGACCTGACGTTCTTCTCGGTCCAGGGAACGGGTTCCGGCCCGGAGGCCGTGGCCGAGACCCGGATTAAGACGGATCAAGCCCTGCAGGAGCACTTTGCCGTGTTCTGCCCCTGATCAGTTGCCCTCACCATCCTGCGCACCGCTGCGGCCCGGATCCGCAGCGGACGATCTGACACTGTCCCCTGCCCTGCCCGCCGTTGATCGCGATGCGAGCGGCGGCTCTTCCCGTTTCGCTCACTAAGCAGTCATCTGAAATCCGATAACGGTCAATATCGATCATATTTTTGATTGACTATGATCGGAATCGGCCGATGATCGGGGGCAAGGAGGGCGGCATGTCGGTCGATCGGTTGGACGTTATCAGGCAGCATCTCTACGTGCGGGGCGCCGCCAGCGTGCAGGATCTCTGCGACGCGACGGGGGCTTCGCTCGCGACCGTCCGGCGCGATCTGCAGCGGTTGGAGGAAGACGGGGCGGTCGAGCGCACCCATGGCGGTGTCCGCCTGGCAGAAAGCGCCGGGGTCGAGACCGGCTTCCGGGTCCGCGAAAGCCAGAACATCCGCGCCAAGCGGATGATCGCCCGCAGCGCCTATGAGTTGATCCGTCCGCAGACGACGGTCTTCCTCGATGCCGGCACCACGGTGCTGCAGGTCGCGCGGCTGCTGCGGCTGCAGCCGATCCCGGTCTCGATCTTCACCAACGGCCTCGCCGTCGCCTATGAGCTGGCCAATGTGCCGGCGCTGCGCGTCACGGTGATCGGCGGCCAGCTGCGCAACGAGAACCTGTCCTTTGTCGGCCCCCAGGCCGAGCAGGTCCTCGGCGAGGTCTGGTTCGACCAGCTGTTCATGGGCTTCAGCGCCGCGCATGAGGACGGCTCGATCAACACGCTGGACGTGCATGAGGCGAGCCTGAATCGCCGCATGCTGACCCGGACGGCGACGCCGATCCTGCTGGCCGACTCCTCCAAATTCGGGCTGCGGGCCACCTATGGCGTGGCGCCGCTGCAGCCCCCCCTGAAGATGATCAGCGACGAAGGCCTTTCCCCGGCATGGCGGAAACGCCTGGCCGATCTCGGCGTCGATCTCCTGGTCGCCTCCGACGGGGAGGAGGCTTGATGCCGGTCGTGATCGGGATCGACGGCGGCGGGTCGAAGACGCTGCTGGCCGCCGCCGATCGGGACGGCACAGTCACCGCCTGCCTGCGGGAGCCCGGCTGCAATCCGTTCGACGAACCGGGCTGGCGGGACATTCTCGTCACGCTCGGCACACGGTCGACGGCGCTGCGTGCGGACGCCGTCGCGGTCGCCCTGGGCATGCCGGGCTATGGCGAGGTCGCCGAGGTGTCCCGGCAACAGGAGGACGCGGCCGCCGCTTTCTCCGACCGGCCCGTCCTGGTGATGAACGACGTCCATGTGGCGTTCGAGGGCGCCTTTGCCGGCGGCCCCGGCGTCCTGCTGCTCGCCGGCACCGGGTCGATGGCCTGGGCTTCCGCCGGGGACGGCCGCCACATCAGGGTCGGCGGCTGGGGCGACGCCTTCGGCGACGAGGGCAGCGCGTTCTGGATCGGCAAGGAGGCCATCACCCGCGCCAGCCGCGCGATCGACGGCCGCGACGACGCGCCGGGCTTCGCCGAGGCGCTGTTCTCATTCCTCGGCCTGCCGCCCGATGATCCTTATGATGCGCTGATCGGCTGGTATCGATCGCGCCCCCATCTGCGCTCCGACCTCGCCGCCCTGGCCCCGTTCGTCGATCGGGAAGCGGCGGCCGGCCGGCCCGAGGCGATGCGGATCCTGGACGAGGCCGCCGACCATCTCGCCCGGCATGTCACGGCCGCGTGGCGGGCGATCGGCAGCGACGGCCCCATTCGCTGGAGCGTCGCCGGCGGCGCCTTCGCCAGCGCCCCTCTCCGCATCCGTGTCGCCGAGCGGGTCGGAACGCCCTATCGCGACCCTGTCCTGCCGCCGATCGGCGGTGCGCTCCGCTGCGCGGCGATCGCCGCCGGCTGGGCGGTGGACCAGGCCTGGATCGACCGACTACGGACCTCGCTCATCTCCTGTGCGGGGTCCGCAGCCACCCAACAATGAAATCAAAAGCCGGGAGTCTCTGGGATGACGATCTCTAAAACCCTGTCGCGGACAGTGGCCATGACGGCGCTGACCATCGGCCTGGCCTGGGCCCAGGCCGCCGCCGCGGAAACCATCACGGTGCTGCTGCCCTCCTTCGGGGCCGATGCGGCAACCAAGGCCCTGACCGACGAATTCACCAAGGACACCGGCATCCAGGTCCAGCTGCAGACCATGCCGTGGGACAACATCCGCCCGAAGATCGTGACCTCCATGGTCGCGGGAACCGCGCCGGCCGACGTGATCGAGTTCGACTGGTCCTGGGTCGGCCAGTTCGGCGCGGCGAAGTGGTTCACCCCCCTCGACGGCAAGTTCGACCAGGCGCTGGTGGACGACATGCCGACCGCCGGCGTCTTCGTCTATGACGGCGCGCGGCTTGGCATTCCCTATGCCAACGACTTCCGGCTGCATGCCATCAACACCGCCTATCTCAAGCAGGCCGGCATCACCGACCTGCCGAAGACGCCGGACGATATCATCCGGGACGCCCGGATCCTGAAGGACAAGAAGGTCGTCGACTACCCGATCAGCATCCCGCTGTCGGCGACCGAGGGCACCGCGACGGCTTGGTACTTCACCACCCGGATCTTCGGCGGCGAGCTGTTCGACAAGGATTGGAACCCGCTGTTCACCGATCCCGCGTCGCCCGGCTACAAGGCGCTGGCTTGGGTGGTCGGCGGGCTGCATGACGGGCTGATCAACCCGGCCATGACCGGGATGACCGACCAGCAGGACACCGATGCCTTCGCGCATGGTGCCGCGGCGTTCGACATCGCCGGGCACCCCTATGATCTCGCGATCTACCAGGACAAGGATCGCTCGACCATTCCCGGCCTCACCGCGCTGGGCCTGACCGGCGCCGATCCCGCGACCCTGCGCACCATCGGCCTGCCCGAGGCGCTCGCGATCCCGGTCAATTCCGAACACAAGGACGCGGCGATCAAGTTCATCCAGTGGTGGAGCGACCATCAGGGGGAGATCTACACTGCCGTCGCCGTGCTGCCGACGCGGACCTCCGCCCTGAAGGCGCTGTCGCAGAGCGGCAAGCTGGTCGGCGGTGACGATATCGCCAAATACGGCGCCTACACCCAGGCGATTTTCGCCCAAGGCACGCCGCCCTGGTACTCGGAATTCAGCTCCGCCGCGTCCGCCACCATCAACCAGGCGGCGAAGGGCCAGATCAGCGTCGACGACGCGATGAAGCAGATCGCCGCCCGCGCCCAATCGGCGATGCAGCAGTAACCGCCGGCAAACAGGGCCCCAAGGCCATGACGATGTTGATGACAAAACCCGACCGGATCGCGTCACGGCGGCGCATCGGAATGCCGCGCCTGCCGGGCCGCGACGCCCGGCTCGGCCTTCTCCTGATCGCACCGATCGTCCTGGTCATGGGCGCCCTGGTGCTGCTGCCCCTGGTGCTGACAGCGTGGGACAGCCTGTTCCGCATCGATCCGATGCGCGCGGGGACGCCGTTCATCGGCGCCGCCAACTACGTCAACCTGCTCAGCGACCCGGAGGTGCGGGCCGCCGCCGCCAACACGATGTGGATGGTGCTCCTCGCCGTCATCCTGGAGACGGTCGGCGGCGTCGCCTTTGCCCTCTTGCTGCAGAGCATGGGGCCGATCCGCAAATGGCTCCTCGCCGCCGTCATCCTGCCCTGGGCGATGCCGTCCGTGGTCAATTCGCTGATCTGGAGCTGGATGTTCAACCCGAGCTACGGCGTGCTGAACGCCATCCTGCATGGGCTCGGGCTGATCCCCGCCGGCTATGTCTGGTCGAACGACCGGACGGCGGCTCTCCTTCTCATCACCATCGTCCATGTCTGGAAGATGCTGCCGCTGACCGCGGTGATCATGCTGGCGGCGCTGCAGACCATCCCGACGCATCTCTACGAGGCGGCGAAGATCGACGGCGCCGGCCCGATCCGGACCTTCTTCGCGATCACGCTGCCGATGACGATGGGGGCGCTGGCGATCGCGATGACGCAGTCGACGGTTTCCGCCTTCAACCTGTTCGACGAGGCCTGGATCCTCGGCGGGGCCAGCCTCGACACGCGGACCCTGCTGATCCAGGTCTACATGTCCGCCTTCCAGAACCTGCACATGTCCTACGGGATGGCGCTCTCCATCCTGGTCCTGATCGCATCCCTCGCCGTCTCCCTGATCTATGTCGCACGCCGTCGCGGCGAGACGCAGGGCGAGTAGGAGGACGCCATGCCGAAATCCCGCGCCATCCAGCCCAAGAAGATCTTCAAGGGCCTGTTCATCGCCTTCGTGCTGATCTGGTCGCTCGGCCCGATCTACTGGTCGATCAACTCCAGCCTGATGCAGCCGGTCGATCTCCTGGCCCAGCCGCCGCATGCGGTGCCGCCGGCCCCGACGCTGGCCCACTACACCGGCCTGCTCGGTCTCGAGAACGCCGCGGACAACGCCACCGGGCAGTCGATCTGGCCGCAGTTCCGCAGCGCGACGATCAACAGCATCGTCACCGCCGTGGCCGCAACCCTGGCGACGATCGTGCTCGCGGCGCTCGGCGGCTACGCCTTCGCCCGGCTCCACTTTCCCGGCCGCAACATCGTCTTCGGCCTGATCGTCGCGACGC
>NZ_JBYRFX010000724.1:0-7202 GCF_057815775.1 Inquilinus sp. | reverse complement strand
TGCTGGCGATCGGCGTCGATCAGGTGCAGGCCGACCTGACGCCGGATAATCCGGCCATGGCGGCGTTCCACGATGCGCTGTCGATGGCCGCCGCCGGCCATCCGCAGCCGCTGTCGTGGCAGCGCCTGCTGGGCGGCAAATTGCTCGATGCCGCCGGTCCATACCGCTTCGTGCTGGCCCAGCCGGTGCTGGATTACGGCGCGCTGCAGCCGGGCAAGAAGGCCACCGACTTCGTCCGCGCGACGGCGGAGAGGCTGCACCTGACCCCGGATTACGGCGTCACCGTGCGCCAGACCGGCAACATCGCGATCAATGACGACCAGTTCGCCTCGGTCAGCCAGGGCATCGGCATCTCGACCACGGTGTCGATCGTGCTGGTGCTGGGGCTGCTGCTGCTGGCCCTGCGGTCCCCGGCGATGACCGCGGCGATCATGATCACGCTGTTCGTCGGGCTGCTGATGACCGCGGCCTTCGCCGCCCTGACCGTCGGCGCGCTGAACCTGATCTCGGTCGCCTTCGCCGTGCTGTTCGTCGGCATCGCCGTCGATTTCGGCGTCCAGCTATGCATCGCCGTGCGGGCCGAACGCAGCCATGCCCCGGACGCCCACGCCGCCACCAGCGCCGCCATCCGCCGGGTCGGCGGCGCCCTGGTGCTGGCCTCGCTCGCCGCCGCCAGCGGCTTCTTCGCCTTCCTGCCGACCGCCTATCGCGGCGTGTCCGAGCTGGGGCTGATCGCCGGCTTCGGCATGCTGATCGCGGTGACGCTGAACCTGACCCTGCTGCCGGCGCTGCTGGCGGTGCTGCCGGTCCGGGCCGAGCGCGCCGAGGTCGGCTGGACCGTGCTGGCCCCGATCGACCGCTTCCTGCTGGCCCACCGGAAGCTGGTCATGGCGGGGGCCGCCGCGCTGGCCCTGGGGTCGCTGGCCCTGATCCCGCGGCTGAGCTTCGACTTCAACCCGCTGAACCTGGTGGATCCACGCAGCGAATCGGCGTCGACAATGCTGCAGCTGATGCACGATCCGCTGACCACGCCGAACACCATCGACGTCCTGACCCCGTCGGTCGCGGCGGCGGCGGCGCTGACGCCGAAGCTCGAGGCCCTGCCCGAGGTGTCGACCGTGCTGTCGCTGAACAGCTTCGTGCCCGAGGACCAGCCGGACAAGCTGGCGATCCTGTCCGACCTGGCGCTGCTGATCGGCCCGACCCTGGATGCCCCCGCGGCGGAGGATCCGCCCACCGACGACGCCCTGCGCGCCGCCGCCGCCAAGACCGCGGACACCCTGCGGCAGATCGCGCCCGAGGCGGACAGCCCGGAGCGCCGCTTGGCCGACGGGCTGGACAAGCTGTCCAAGGCCGATGCCGCCACCCTGGCCCGGGAAGGCGAGGCGCTGCTGGGCCCGCTGCCGCTGACGCTGGACCGGCTGCGGCTGATCCTGTCGGCCCAGCCGGTGACCCTGGCCGACCTGCCGAAGGACCTGGTCGAGACCTGGGTCGCCCCCGGCGGCCAGGCGCGCCTGTCGGTGTTCCCGGCCGGCGATGCCACCGACAACGCCGTGATGGAGCGATTCGTCGACACCGTGCATGTGGTCGCGCCGCACGCGACCGGCACGGCGGTGACCATCCAGGAATCGAGCCGAACCATCGTCGGCGCCTTCGTCACCGCGGGCATCCTGGCCACCGTGATCATCGGGCTGCTGCTGGCGGTGACGCTGCGGCGGCTGCACGACGTGCTGCTGGCGCTGGCGCCGCTGCTGCTGGCCGGGCTGCTGACGCTGGCCAGCACGGTCGTGCTGAACCTGCCGATCAATTTCGCCAACATCATCGCCCTGCCCCTGCTGCTGGGCATCGGCGTCGCCTTCGACATCTACTTCGTCATGAACTGGCGTGCCGGCCGTGCCAACCCGCTGCAATCCAGCACCACCCGCGCGGTCGTGTTCAGCGCCCTGACCACGGCGTCGGCCTTCGGCAGCCTGTGGCTGTCGCCCCATCCAGGCACCGCGGGCATGGGCGAGCTGCTGACGATCGAGCTGGGCTTCACCCTGCTGTCGGTGCTGACGGTGATGCCGGCGCTGCTGGGCCCACCGCGCGCTCCTGCCGCAGGGGGCGGCACCGGACCGTGAAGCCGCCCTTCACAGGCCGTGCCGATCATCGCGGCTTTCGGGCCGGAATGGCTGGGCCTAGCCCCGGCCGAGGCGGTGGTTGCGGCCCGGATCGGTGCCGTTTCGAAGCCGACGGAACAAAGCTTTCCGTTGGAAGGTTGTTGGCACGGGACTGGCAGGATATTGTTACTATTGCGTAAAGCTTTCTGTCGTGAGACGGCTATATGTCGGATCGCTTCAGACAGCGGGCGGAACCGTCGATTTCTCCGGCGCTCCGTCACGAATAAACCACCGACTTTTCGATAGTACTTACGGGATCGGACCGGACATGCCGACGCGCTCACGTGGATCCTCTAACACCCTAGCTCTCGGCATTGCCGCGCTGCTCGCCACCACGGCGTTGAGCGGCTGCGCCACGCCGCCGACCGACCCCGCCCAGCGCGCCGAGTTCGACCGGATCAACGATCCGCTCGAACCGATGAACCGGACGATCTTCGGCATCAATCAGGCGATCGACAAGAACGCCATCCGCCCGGTGGCCATCGCCTATCGCGATGTGGTGCCGGAATTCGCCCGCGACGGGCTGCACAATGCGATGCAGAACTTCGGCGAGCCGGTGGTGTTCCTGAACAAGGTGCTGCAGGGCGAGCCGGTCGCGGCCGCCAAGACCCTGCTGCGCTTCCTGGCCAATTCGACCTTCGGCCTCGGCGGCTTCTTCGACGTGGCGACGCCGCGCGGCGTGGTCCGCCAGCCGGCCGGCGACTTCGGCGCGACGCTGTACACATGGGGCGTCGGCGAAGGCCCGTACCTGGTGCTGCCGCTGCTCGGCCCGTCGAACCCGCGCGACACCGTCGGCTTCGCGGTCGATTCGGTCAGCAGCCCCTGGGGCTACATCGTCGACATCCCGATCGAAGCGAGCATCGGCCAGTTCGTCGCCAAGGGCATCGATGTCCGCTCCCGCGCGGTCGATGCCACCGACGACCTGGAGCGCAACTCGGTCGACTACTACGCCACGCTGCGCAGCGTGTACCGCCAGTACCGTCAGGCCGAACTGGATGGCGGCGCGGCCCCGTCCGGCGGCGATCTCTACACCGACCCGGCGGCCGGTGGTGCGGCGGGTGCCGCGCCAGCCAAGGGCGGCGCCAACGTTCCGTCCTCGCAGCTGCCGGACATTCCCTGATCGATCCGGCCCGGCGGAGGCGATGCCGCCGCCGGGCATCAGATGTCATACCAATCCTGAATTCCAAGCGTCTTTGCGCGGCCTCTCCCGCAAGCGGGAGAGGCCGCGCGTAGCTTACTTCTTCGGTGTCAGCTCGGTGATCTTGGTCTCGAGCAGCTTCACCAGCGCATCCCCGCCGCCGGTCTTCAGGGTCGACCCGAACTCGGAACGGTAGTTGGCCAGCTGGCTGATCGTGCCGTTCAGGAAGACGTCGATGATCTGCCAGCCCGGCCCGTTGGCCCGCAGCCGGTAGTTCAGCGCGACATTGCCGCCGGTGCCGAGCACCAGCTTGGTGTTGACCTGCTGGTCGCCGCCGGCGATGGCCTTGCCGTCTTCAGCCTGGAACTTCTCGCCGCTGTACCCGGCGAAACGCGCGGCATAGGTGGTGATGCTGAAGCGGCGGAACGCGTCGATGATCTTCTGCTGCTGGTCCGGCTTCAGGCCCGCCCAATCGGGTCCGACGGCGATTCGCGCCATCAGCGGCAGGTTGAACGCCTGGTCCAGCGCCGGTGCGAGCTTCTGGTACCGGCCTTGGAAGCCCAACGAATCGGCATTCTTCATGACGTCGAGCAGCGCTGCGTCGAGCGTGTCGACCACCTGGCGCGGCGCGGCCTGCGCCATGGCGGGCGCGGCGAGGGGAAGCGGGAGCAGCAGCGCGAGAGCCACGGCGAGGCGATGAAGGACAGGCGAGCGCATGGTCATCTTCCGATCTAGGACGGTTGTGGCCGGCCGCCACCAAGCTCACGAAGCGGTCTGGCCAACCAATGATGGTTTCAACCCGGCCGCGTGGCGAGAAGTTCCGATCGCCGCCAGCGCCGTCGCCACGACATGGCTGGCGTTGAGGGCCGCGGCATCGTATTGCGCCGCGGGGCTGTCATGGTCGATGAAGCGGTCGGGCAGCGCCATCGGCCGGATCTTCAGCCCCGCATCCAGCGCGCCGGAGACGGCGAGATGGTGCAGCACATGCGACCCGAAGCCGCCGACCGCCCCCTCCTCGATCACGATCAGCACCGCGTGCTCGCGCGCCAGCCGGTCGATCAGGGCCGTGTCCAGCGGCTTGGCGAAGCGGGCGTCGGCGACGGTGGTGGCCAGGCCCAGGCCGTCCAGCTCATCCGCCGCCTTGAGGCATTCCTGCAGCCGGGTGCCGAGGCTGAGGATCGCGATCGGCCCCCCGCCCTCGCGCACGATGCGGCCACGGCCGATCTCCAGCACCTCGCCGCGGGCCGGCAGGGCGACGCCGGTGCCTTCGCCCCGGGGATAGCGCACTGCAGATGGGCGATCGTCGATATCGGCCGCCGTCGCCACCATGTGCATCAGCTCCGCCTCGTCGGACGGGGCCATGATGACCATGCCCGGCAGCATGCCGAGATAGCCGAGGTCGAAGCTGCCGGCATGGGTGGCGCCGTCGGCCCCGACCAGCCCGGCCCGGTCGATGGCGAATCGCACCGGCAGGGACTGGATGGCGACGTCGTGCACCACTTGGTCGTAGGCGCGCTGCAGGAAGGTCGAATAGATCGCACAGAACGGCTTCATCCCCTCGGCCGCCAGGCCGGCGGCGAAGGTCACGGCATGCTGCTCGGCGATGCCGACATCGAAGCTGCGGTCCGGAAAGCGCTTGGCGAAGATGTCGATGCCGGTGCCCGACGGCATGGCGGCGGTGATGCCGAGGACCCGCGAATCGGCCTCGGCCTCGGCCACCAGGGCGCGGCCGAACACCGCCGTGTAGCTCGGCGCCTTCGGCGAGGCCTTGACCTGGGCGCCGGTCACCACGTCGAACTTGGCGACCGCATGCAGCTTGTCCGCCGTCGACGCCGCGGGGGCGTAGCCATGCCCCTTCTCGGTCACGACATGGACCAGGATCGGCCCGGGGTCGCGCCAGTCGCGGACGTTGCGCAGCACCGGCAGCAGGTGGTCGAGGTTGTGGCCGTCGATCGGGCCGATATAGGAGAAGCCCAGCTCCTCGAACAGCGTGCCGCCGGTGACCAGGCCGCGGGCGTATTCCTCGGCCTTCTTCGCGGCGCGCGCCACCGGCGACGGCATGATCGAGGTCAGGTCGCGCACCAGATGGCGCAGCGACTGGTAGGGCCGCGACGAGATCAGCCGCGACAGATAGGCGCTCAGCGCGCCGACCGGCTCCGCGATCGACATCTCGTTGTCGTTGAGGATCACGACCAGGCGGGAGCCCATGGCCCCGGCGTTGTTCATCGCCTCGAAGGCCATGCCGGCGCTCATCGAACCGTCGCCGATCACCGCGACGACGTTGCGCTGTTCGCCCTTCAGGTCGCGGGCCACGGCCATGCCGAGGCCGGCCGAGATCGAGGTCGAGCTGTGCGCCGCGCCGAACGGGTCGTATTCGCTTTCCGACCGCCGGGTGAAGCCAGACAGCCCGCCGGCCTGACGCAACGTGCGAATACGGTCGCGCCGGTCGGTCAGGATCTTGTGCGGATAGGCCTGGTGCCCCACATCCCAGATCAGCCGGTCGTTCGGCGTGTCGAACACGGCATGCAGGGCGACGGTCAGCTCGACCACGCCGAGGCCGGCGCCGAGATGACCGCCGGTGACCGAGACGGCATCCAACAGCTCGGTGCGCAGCTCGTCCGCGATCTGCTTGAGCGCGTCGTCGTCATTGATATTGCGGAGGCTGGCAGGTCCCTGAAGCTGATCGAGGAGCGGTGTTCGACTATCCGTCCCGGGTCGTCCCATCAAACGTCGCTCCCAAATCTCCTCGGCGGAGGCATCTTCCCGATATCGCGCTCCGGCGGCCTACAGAGTAAGCACATCTGCGGGTGGTGGGCAATTTGACGATTGGTAAGAGGACATCTCCGTTGCGGTTCCGTCATGGTCACGCGTAGTGACACACGAAGTTGACGCGTTGTATGTTTCAAATGAGAGCGATTCACTCTGGCGTCCCCCTGCTTCCAAGCCAGACCCAAAGGTGCCGTATGCGGATCATCCTGGCCCAACCCCGAGGCTTTTGCGCCGGCGTTGAGCGAGCCATAGAAATTGTCGAGCGGGCGTTGGAGATCTACGGCCAGCCTGTTTATGTTCGCCATGAGATCGTGCACAACCGGCACGTGGTCGAGAGCTTGCGCGCCAAGGGGGCCCGGTTCGTCGACGAACTCGACGAGGTTCCGGCCGGCAGCATCACGATCTTCAGCGCGCATGGTGTCGCCCAGGCGGTCGAGGCGGATGCCGAGCAGCGGGGGCTGCAGGTGATCGACGCCACCTGCCCGCTGGTCTCGAAGGTGCATATCGAGGGCCGCAAGTATGCGGCACAAGATCGCACCGTCATCCTGATCGGCCATGCCGGCCACGCCGAGGTCGAGGGCACCACGGGCCAGATCCCCGGCGGCGTCACCCTGATCTCGACGGTCGAGGATGTCGCCGTGCTGGAGGTGCCGAACCCCGAGCAGGTGTCCTACATCACCCAGACCACGCTGAGCGTCGACGACACCAAGGCGGTGATCGACGCGCTGAAGGTCAAGTTCCCAGCGATCGTCGGGCCTGATACCAAGGACATCTGCTACGCCACCCAGAACCGCCAGGGCGCGGTGCGGGAACTGGCGCAGATCGTCGATGTCCTCCTGGTGATCGGCGCACGCAACAGCTCGAATTCCAACCGGCTGCGCGAGATCGGCGACGAGCTCGGCGTGCCGAGCTACCTGATCGATGACGCCTCGGGCCTCGACCCGGAATGGCTGGTCGGCAAGAACACCGTCGGCGTCACCGCCGGCGCCTCGGCACCGGACAGCCTGGTGCAAGAACTCGTCGAAACTCTGCAACGCTTCGGCGAGGTCGAGGTCTCGACCCTGCGTGGCGTCGCCGAAAACATCCGCTTCCGCCTCCCCTCCCAGTTGACCGTGCCGGTCCCTGCCGAGTAGGCA
>NZ_JBYRFX010000723.1:0-1902 GCF_057815775.1 Inquilinus sp. | reverse complement strand
GCATCGGGCCCGAGGCGGCGCTGCTGGCCCGCATCGCCGCCGGCGTGGTCTGGGTCGCGGCGCTGCTGGCGACGCTGCTGGCGCTCGACCGGCTGTTCGCCCAGGACTACGAGGACGGCTCGCTTGACCTCCTGGTGCTGTCGCCGCTGCCGCTCGAGGCGGCGGTGCTGGCCAAGGCGCTGGCGCATTGGCTGCTGACGGGGCTGCCGCTGATCCTGCTGTCGCCGCTGATGGCGGCGTTGCTGGGGCTGCAGGCGGGGGTGTGGCCGGTGCTGGTGCTGTCGCTGCTGCTCGGCACGCCCTGCCTCAGCCTGATCGGCGCAGTCGGGGCGGCTCTGACTTTGGGCGCACGCCGTGGCGGGGCGCTGCTGGCGCTGCTGATCCTGCCGCTGTTCATCCCGGTGCTGATCTTCGGCGCCGCGGCGGTGGAGGCGGCGGCGACCGGCCTGACCGCCCGCCCGCACCTGCTCCTCCTCGGTGGCTGCCTCGCCGCCGCCCTGCCCCTGGCCCCGATCGCCGCCGCGGCCGCGCTCAGACAGGCGCAGTCTTAGAGAGCGAAATTGGTCTGCTGTCGGATGGATCCCGGGGGCATGTCCCATGCCCAAGGCATTTTAGACTGTCATCCTCGGGCTTGACCCGAGGATCCAGGGGCGGCCAGAGCAGGTCTCGACGGCCCCTGGATTGCCGGGTCAAGCCCGGCAATGACAGAAGAGGGGACGGCGCGCGCACCGTCCCGGCAGCCGTTGCCGGCAACGGTCGCGATGTGCGTTTCGCCACAGCAGGCCCGGCCATCGACGCGTTCGTCCTTCGTCCGGGGTGACGCGGGGCCCGGCTTTGCGTAAAGCTTGGGAAAAGGAACCCGGCCCATGCTTCTCGTCCCCACCACCGTCGGGCCCAGCCGGATCGAAGGCCTGGGCCTGCTCGCCGCCGAACCGATCGCAGCCGGCACCGAGGTCTGGCGCTGGAATGCCGTGTTCGATGCCTTCGTGCCGGATGCCGAGATCGCGACGCTGCCGGGACCGGCCCGCGACTTCCTGGAGCGCTACGCCTATCCGGCGCCGGAGCTGCCGGGCGGGCTGTCGCTGAACCTGGACGACGCCCGCTTCATGAACCACAGCGACGACCCGACGCTGGAGACGGTGGGCGAGATCTGCGTCGCCCGGCGCGACATCGCCGCGGGCGAGGAGTTGACCTGCGACTACGGCGCCTTCCATCCGGAGCTGCGCGATGCCATCCAGGCGTCGGGCGGGGCGGCCGGCGGGCCCGCGGGGCGCGGCAATTGAACCGCCGACACACGGCCCGGCTTTGACTATGGTATTTTTCAACGACCGCCACGCCATGCCATGCACCGCTTCGCCAATCCTGCCCGCTCCCTGCGCCTGAGCGCCGCCCTGCGGCCCTGGGCCCTCGGCGTTGCCCTGCTGACGCTGGCGGCCGGGCTGTGGCTGGCGCTGTTCGATTCGCCGCCGGACTACCAGCAGGGCGAGACGGTGCGGATCATGTACATCCATGTGCCGTCGGCCTGGATGGCGTCGATGGTCTACACCACCATGGCCCTGGCCTCAGCCGTCGGCCTGGTGTGGAAGCACCCGGTGGCGGAGCTGTACACCAAGGCGGCGGCGCCGCTCGGTGCCGGCTTCACCGCGCTGTGCCTGCTGTCCGGCTCGCTCTGGGGCCAGCCGATGTGGGGCACCTGGTGGGTGTGGGACGCCCGGCTGACCAGCGTGCTGATCCTGTTCTTCATCTATCTCGGCTACATCGTGCTGGTCTCGGCCTTCGACGACCCGCAGCGCGGCCTCAAGGCCGGGGCGGTGCTGACGCTGGTCGGCGCCGTCAACCTGCCGATCATCAAATTCTCGGTCGACTGGTGGAACACGCTGCACCAGCCGGCCTCGGTGATGA
>NZ_JBYRFX010000722.1:0-1677 GCF_057815775.1 Inquilinus sp. | reverse complement strand
GTGCATGGGATCGTAACTTTCTATCACGAGTTCCGGCGAACACCGCCCGGGCGCCATACGCTGCATGTGTGCCGTGCAGAGGCCTGCCAATCGGTCGGCGCCGAGGCAACCAGTGCGCATTTCCGTGAAATTCTGGGGGTCGACTGGCACGAAACGACGCCGAACGGTGGCGTGACACTGGAGCCGGTGTTTTGCCTCGGACTGTGCGCCACCGGTCCCGCCGCCCTGGTCGACGGCCGGCCGGTCGGGCGATTAAATCCCGAAAAAATCAACCGGATGCTGGAGACGCTGGCTTGACACGCGTTTTTGTTCCCCGCGACGCGGCCGCACTCTCGGTTGGTGCCGACGAAGTGGCGGCCGCCCTGGCAGATCATGCGGATGTGATCCGCACCGGCTCCCGCGGGTTGTTCTGGCTGGAACCGATGATCGAGGTCGAGACGCCGGACGGCCGCGTCGCCTACGGTCCGGTCGAGGCAGCCGATGTTCCCGGTCTGCTCGCCGATGGCCTGCTGACCGGCGCAGCGCAGCATCTGCGCCTTGGTATCCCCGACCAGATCCCGTTCCTCGCCCGGCAGACCCGCCTGACTTTCGCCCGCTGCGGCGTCGTTGATCCGCTGTCGCTGGAGGATTATCGCGCCAATGGCGGCATGGCCGGCCTGGACAAAGCCCGAGCGCTTGGCCCCGTCGGGATCATCGAGACCGTCATGGCGTCCGGTCTGCGTGGCCGCGGCGGCGCCGGCTTCCCCACCGCCATCAAATGGAAAACCACCCGCGAAGCGCCCGGCGCGCGGAAATACATCGTCTGCAACGCCGATGAGGGCGATTCCGGGACGTTTGCCGACCGTATGCTGATGGAAGGCGACCCGTTCTGCCTGATCGAGGGCATGATCATCGCGGGCCTCGCGATCGGGGCCGGCAAAGGTTACGTCTACACCCGCTCCGAATACCCCCACGCCATCGCCACCTTCGACAAGGCGCTCGCCAACGCTCGAGCGGCCGGGATTCTGGGCGCCGATTTCGACATCGAGCAACGGGTCGGCGCCGGCGCCTATGTCTGCGGCGAGGAGACGGCATTGCTGGAAAGCCTGGAGGGCCGCCGCGGCCAGGTCCGCGCCAAGCCGCCGCTGCCAGCCCATCACGGCCTGTTCGGCATGCCGACCGCGATCAACAACATGATCACCCTCGCCACCATCCCGGTCATCCTCCGCGACGGCGCCGAGGCCTACCAGGTTCTGGGCATGGGCCGCTCCCGCGGCACCATGCCGATCCAGCTCGCCGGCAATATCCGTTACGGCGGCATTTTCGAGGCTGGTTTCGGCGTCACCCTCGGCGAACTGGTGAACGACATCGGCGGCGGCACGCTGTCCGGCCGCCCGGTCCGCGCCGTCCAGGTCGGCGGCCCGCTGGGCGCCTATTTCCCCCCTTCCCTGTTCGACACACCGTTCGACTACGAGGCATTCGCCGCCAAGGACGGCCTGATCGGTCACGGCGGCGTCGTGGTGTTCGACGACACCGTCGACATGGCCCGCCAGGCACGCTTCGCCATGGAGTTCTGCGGCGCGGAATCCTGTGGCAAATGCACGCCGTGCCGCATCGGATCGGTGCGCGGCAAGGAGACGGTGGATAAGATCCTGGCCGGCCGAAATGTCGACGCCAACCTCGAATTGCTGCGCGACC
>NZ_JBYRFX010000721.1:0-3863 GCF_057815775.1 Inquilinus sp. | reverse complement strand
GTCGCGGCGACGGCGAAGGTCTGGCCCAGCGCCTGTTCCTGCGATCGCAGATAGGGCACGTGCTGGAAATAGTTGGCGTCGATGTCGCCATGCGCCAGCAGCTCGTTCGGATTGACGGCGGTGCTGAGCTCGATGATCTCGAGCTTCAGATCCGGCGCCTGTTGCTGGACGAAGGCCAGGATCTCGGCATGCGGCACGGGGTCGGCGGCGACGCGCAGCGGCGCGTCCTGGGCCAGGGCGGCGCCCGCCAGGACGACAGGCAAAGCGGCAGCGGCGGCCGCCCGCGCGAGGCGGGCGGTCAAGAGGCGAAGCATGAGGTTTCTCTGAGTCTTGGGTGGCGCGGCGTATCAGGGAGTGGCGGCTTGGTTCGCCAGGACATCGGCGTAATGGCGCTCGGCCACGTCGGGGTGGGAGCGCAGCCGGCCCTTCAGATAGTTCGGGCCGACATCATGGAACAGCGGGTTGTCGGGATCGCTGGCCGGGCCGCGCGCCTCGGCCGCCAGGGACGGCGGCAGGGCCAGCAGCGGCACGGTGGCATCGAGCCGGGCGCCGAGGAAGAAGGCGACCGACAGCCGGTCGGCCCCGGCCGGCGGCGTGATCACCCGGTGCACCGTGGCGCGGAGGTAGCCGTTGGTCGCCAGCTCCAAGAGCTCACCGATATTGACCACGAAGGTGCCCGGCACCGGCACGGCGTCGATCCAGCGTCCGCCCTCGCCTTCGACCTGCAGGCCGCGTTGCTGGTCCTGCAGCAGCAGGGTCAGGAACCCCGAATCCTTGTGCGCGCCGACACCCTGGTCGCTGCCGGTGGCCTCGCGGCCGGGATAGCGGATGATCTTGATGTGCTGGTTCGGCGTGTCGCCATAGATCGATTCCAGCGCATCCTCCGGCTGGTCCAGCGCCGCGGCGAAGGCGCCGAGCAGCCGGATCGCGACCCGGGTCAGCTCCGCCTGCCAGCGCAGCAGCACGGTCTTCAGCTCCGGCTGCGCCGCCGGCCACTGGTTGGGGCCCTGCAGCCGCAGCCAGACCGGCACGTCCGGCCCCTGCGGGATCACCGTCCGTTCGGCCCCGATGTCGAGCTGTTCGCGCCAGTCCGGCTGGCCACGCGTCAGCTCCCGCGCCGCACGGGTGTAGCCGCGAAAATGCGGCGAGTTGACCATCTCGACCGCCAGCTTGTCGGCGTCCGGCAGGGCGAAGAACCGGCGCGACGCGGCCCGGACGTCGTCCACCAGCGTCTCCGGCACGCCATGCCCCGCCAGGTAGAAGAAGCCGACGTCGCGCGCCGCGCTGCGCAGCCCGTCCACGAAGGCCCGGCGCGCCGACGGGCCGGCATCGAGCTGGCCGAGATCGAGCAGCGGCAACGCGAGGGTGGCGTCGGCAGTGGTGGCAAGGGCAGCGGTCATGAGTTCCGTCCTCCGGCCGGCCGCGCGGGCCGGCTGATCGACAATGGTGCGGAAACCATTCCACAAACTACACATCTGCAACAATGTTTAAATTTAAGTACATATTAATCATGCTGATTGTAGATACGCCGATGCCCAGACAGGCCCGGCCGTCGAGTCAGTCGGGTTCGAGGATCTCCGCGAAGGTCGCCGGCGCGGGGCCCTTCCGCGGGCTCACCGTCTCATAGGCCAGCCGGACGGCGGCGAGGCCGTAGGTGCGTTCCAGTCGGCGGACGACGAAATGGGCGCGCGCCAGGCGCCGGAAATGCTCGAGGAAGGCCAGATTGACCGCGGCGCCGGCCGCGGCGCCCAGCACCGGGGCGGCCTGGGCCGACAGCTTCAGCAGCACCGGGCCGCTGAACCGCGCCGCGACGACGGAGACCAACTTCGGCATCACCGCCGCGGTCGCGCTTGGCACCGCCCGGGCCAGGGCGATCCGGGTGGCGAGATAGCCGGTCTCGACCGCATCGTCCGACGGGTCGGGCCGGCCCATGGCGAACACCTTCAGGCATTCGATGGCGGTTTCGGGGCTGGACGGATCCTCTCCCGCAGCCGCGGCCTCGGCTGCGATCTGGCGCAGCAGCAGGGCGGTGGAAACCGGCAGCTCCAGCAGTGTGCCGGGCAGGCCGAAGGCACCGCCGGTGGCACCGCTGGCCGCCGACAGGCCGCGATGCAGCCAGGCCTCCGGCAACAGCGGTACGCGGCGGCCGGGCCGGCTGCGCAGCGCCACCCGCAGGGCGGTGGTCAAGGCGCGGCGGACGGCGCCGTCCAGCACCGACTGGATGCCGGCCGGCAGGTTGCGCTTCAGCGCCTCGACCGGCGTGCCGGCCAGGGCGGACAGGCGGGCGGTCAGCGAATCCTGCTCGAGCACCGCCTTCGCGGCCGCGAGGTCGGCCATGGCGTCGGGCGGCAGGGGCAGCGGAACGGGCAGCGCGGCGTTGGTCGTCATAGCCGAACAGATTGGGCCGCGCGGCAAGATGGCAAGGGCCACCGGTGGGGGTCACACAGTGTTCATTGCGCCCATCCGGGCTGGTCGTTCATGATACGTTCATGACCATCGCCCCGACCTCCCCCACGCCCGCCGAACCGGCCGATCCAGGCCGGGCGCTGGCGTTGAAGCAGATCCAGCGCCTGGACCGGCTGGCCGAGATGGCGATGGAGCAGGCCGAGGTGATGCACACCGAGGTGATCGACCCGCCGCGGCCCGAACTAGGCGCGCCGGCCGATCCGGCCGCCATCCGGGCCCGGATCACGGAGGCCAGAGCCGCGTTCCAGCGCCACGCCCGGGTGGTGGTCCAGATCACGGCGGTGCAATCCCGTATCGCTCGTGTTCTCTATGGGCCGCAGCAGGCGGTCGCGACCACACAAGCCGAAACGGCCGACCAGGTGCGCAAGCAGTGGCGCAAGCGCCGGGTCAAATGCATCGTCGAAGAAGCCATCGCCCAGTGCGAGCCGGGCAATCCCTTGCCCCTGGTGTTCAAGCTGAAGGACCGGCTCAGAGGGCTCGATCCCGATCTGGACCCGGATTTCCAGGGCCACCCCCTGGGCGCGACCGTCGCCCTGATCTGCCGGCACCTCGGCCTCAAGCCCGACTGGTCGCAATGGGCCGGCGAGGACTGGGCCCTGGCCGAAGCCCGCGACCGGGCGCCGGGCTCGCCCTATGCCGGGCCATCCCCGCCCGACACCGGCTGACGTGGGCTGGGCAGCACCCATGTCCGCTTTCCCGAGTGAGCCGGCCTCGCCCACCAGCACCGTCATCGCGAGGAGCGAAGCGACGTGGCGATCCAGGCTGTCGCCGCCTCTGGCTGCAAGACTGGATCGCGTCGCTCCGCTCGCGATGACGGTGTGGGGAAGTGGCAAAGGAGACACCCCACACCGATCCCCGGTTGAGGACGCCGCCTGTCCCCGCCATGATCGCGGGATGCAGCGCATCGAGCCCGGCGATCCCATCGTGATCCTGACCGGGGCCGGCATCTCGAATGAGAGCGGCCTCGACACCTTCCGTGACGCCGGCGGCATCTGGACCCGGGTCCGGCTGGAGGATGTGGCGACGCCCGAGGCCTTCGCCCACGACCCCGACCTGGTGCATGAGTTCTACAACGCCCGGCGCCGCACCCTGGCCAATCCCGCCGTGCAGCCCAACGCGGCGCATGCGGCGCTGGTGCGGCTGGAACAGGACTGGCCGGGGCCGGTGCTGCTGGTCACCCAGAATGTCGACGACCTGCACGACCGCGCCGGCAGCCGCCGCCTGATCCACATGCACGGCCAGCTGGCCCGGGCCCGCTGCGAATCCTGCGGCGGCGGTTGCGACTGGGCCGGCGACCTGTCGGTCGACACCCCCTGCCCCGCCTGCGGCACCAGCGGCGGCATGCGGCCGGATGTGGTGTGGTTCGGCGAGATGCCGCTGGCGATGGCGGAGATCGA
>NZ_JBYRFX010000720.1:0-4363 GCF_057815775.1 Inquilinus sp. | reverse complement strand
GCCAGCCGATCGCAAAGCGCTACGTTGCCTCGCCCCGCGGCGCGGGGAGAGGCCGGAAATCCAGGAGGGATGCAATCCTCTCCCTTGGGATTTCCGGGTGAGGGGCCGGCACCGGCGGATGGAAAGAGCTCTCACCCCAGGGGCGCAAGCTCCCCGGAGCCGCTTCGCGTCTGCGACCCCGGGTCGAGCCCGGGGCAGGCTCTCTCCCGCAAGCGAGACCTTTTCAGAACAACCTTCCATCCACCGGCCGTCATTCCCGCGAAAGCGGGAATCTCTTGCAGAACAAGACGCACCGAGATCCCCGCTTTCGCGGGGATGACGAATAAGGGAATTGTGAAAGGGTCTCGCGACCCTCGGATCAAGTCCGAAGGGGAGAGGCAACCCGAAACGGGGCCTCTCCCTTCGGGCCCATTGGCCCCGCCGGACGACAGCAGCTGACGTCTCAGCCGGAGCTGACGCTCAGCCGGCGGCCTGGACCGCGCGCTTGGCCATCACCTTGACCAGATGCGCCCGGTATTCGGCCGAGGCGTGGATGTCGCCGTTCATGTCGCCTGGCGACACCGACAGCCCGTCCAGCGCCGCCGGGGTGAAGTTGCCGGCCAGCGCCTGTTCGGCCTCGGCCCAGCGGAACACCCCG
This sequence comes from Inquilinus sp., assembly GCF_057815775.1. Taxonomy (NCBI): domain Bacteria; kingdom Pseudomonadati; phylum Pseudomonadota; class Alphaproteobacteria; order Rhodospirillales; family Rhodospirillaceae; genus Inquilinus; species Inquilinus sp. The sequence goes on along the minus strand of NZ_JBYRFX010000720.1, from coordinate 3,726 downwards.
TCCGAACCCGCGCCGGTCACCGCGACGCGGATGTCGCCGCCGACGATGGCGACGAACACCCCGACCATGGCGTAGCGGCTGGCCGGGTTGTCGAACTTGATGTAGGCCGCCTTTTCCGGCTTCGGGAAGTGGATCGCGGTGATCAGCTCGTCCTCGGCCAGATCGGTGGTGAACAGGCCCTGGAAGTAGCCATCCGCCGCGATCTCGCGCTTGGTGGTGCGGATGGTGGCGCCCAGCGCCAGCACCGCCGACGGGTAGTCGGCGCTGGGGTCGTTGTTGGCGACCGACCCGCCGATGGTGCCGCGGTTGCGCACCTGGGCATCGCCGATATCGCCGGCCAGGGCGGCGAGGGCCGGGATCACCCGCTGCACCACGTCCGAGTTCGCCACCGTGGCATGGGTGGTCATGGCGGCGATGGTCACGCCGCCATTCTCCTCCGTGATCCCCTTCAGCTCGGCCGCGCCGCTGAGGTCGACTACGTCGGAGGGCGAGGCCAGGCGCTGCTTCAGGGTCGGGATCAGGGTCATGCCGCCGGCCAGGAACTTGCCGTCGGCCCCGGCGCCCAGCTTGGCCACAGCATCGGCTGCGGAGGACGCCTTGTGATAGTTGAACGCATACATGGCTTTCTCTCCTTACTCGGCCGCCAGGGCGGGGGCGCTGTGGATCGCCCGCCACACCCGTTCCGGCGTCGCCGGCATGTTCATGTCGCGGCCGATCGCGTCGGTGATCGCGTTCATCAGCGCCGGCGGCGCACCGATGGCGCCGGCCTCGCCGCAGCCCTTCACCCCGAGTGGGTTGGAGGGGTTGATGGTCTCGATCATGCTGACATTGAAGCTCGGCAGATCGTCGGCCCGCGGCATGCAGTAATCCATGAAGGACCCGGTCAAGAGTTGCCCGGTCTCCAGATCGTAGGCGCAGTTCTCCATCATCGCCTGGCCGAGGCCCTGGGCGAGGCCGCCATGGACCTGGCCTTCGACGATCATCGGGTTGATCACCCGCCCGAAATCATCCACCGCCGAGTAGTTGGCGATGGTGACGATGCCGGTGTCGGGGTCGATCTCGACCTCGCAGATCTGGGTGCCGGCCGGGAAGGTGAAGTTGATCGGGTCGTAGAAGGCGCTTTCCTCCAGCCCCGGCTCCACCCCCGCGGGGTAGTTGTGCGGGACATAGGCGGCAAAGGCGACCTCCTGGATCGTCTTGGCCCGGTCGGTGCCGGCGACGGTGAACTTGCCGTCCTTGAACTCGATATCGGCCTCGGCCGCCTCGAGCTGGTGGGCCGCGATTTTCTTGCCCTTGGCGATGATCTTCTCCGCCGCCTTGACGATGGCGGAGCCGCCGACGGCGAGCGAGCGCGAGCCATACGTGCCCATGCCGAACGGCGTCTTGTCGGTGTCGCCGTGGACGACCTCGACCTGGTCGGCCGGCACGCCGAGATAGCTCGACATCAGCTGGGCGAAGGTCGTCTCGTGACCCTGGCCATGGCTGTGGCTGCCGGTGTGGACCGTGACGTTGCCGGTCGGGTTGAAGCGGATCTTGGCCGATTCCCACAGGCCGACACCGGCGCCGAGCGACCCGACCGCGGCCGAGGGCGCGATGCCGCAGGCCTCGATGTAGCTGGAGAAGCCGATGCCGCGCAGCTTGCCGCGGCCGGTGCTCTCGGCCCTGCGCGCCGGGAAGCCGTTGTAATCGGCCAGCTTCAGGGCGGCTTCCATCGCCTTGGGATAGTCGCCGCAATCATAGGTCATGATCACGGGCGTCTGGTACGGGTACTGGGTCGGCTGGACGAAGTTGCGGCGCCGGATCTCCGCCGGGTCCAGCTTCATCTCGCGCGCCGCCAGCTCGACGATGTGCTCGATGACGTAGGTCGCCTCCGGCCGCCCGGCGCCGCGATAGGCGTCGACCGGTGCGGTGTTGGTGTAGACGCCGTCGACCTCGGCATAGATCGCCGGGATCGCATACTGGCCCGACAGCAGCGGCGCGTAGAGATAGGTCGGCACGCAGCTGGCGAAGGTGGAGAGATAGGCGCCGAGATTGGCCGTGGTGTGGACGCGCAGGGCCAGGAACTTGCCGTCCTGGTCCATCGCCAGCTCGGCATGGGTGACGTGGTCGCGGCCATGCGCGTCGGCCAGGAAGCTTTCGCTGCGCTCACCGGTCCATTTCACCGGCCGGCGGACCTTCTTGGCCGCCCAGACGCAGACCGTCTCCTCGGCATAGATGAAGATCTTCGAGCCGAAGCCGCCGCCGACATCGGGCGCGATCACCCGCAGCTTGTGCTCCGGCGCGATGCCGATGAAGGCGGACAGCACCAGCCGCGCCACATGCGGGTTCTGGCTGGTGGTGTAGAGGGTGAAGCTGTCCGACCCCATGTCGTATTCGCCGATCGCCGCGCGCGGTTCCATCGCGTTCGGGATCAGCCGGTTGTTCTCGAGGTCCAGTTTGGTGACATGGGCGGCGTGGGCGAAGGCGGCTTCGACATCGGCCTTGTTGCCCAGCTCCCACTCATAGACCGTGTTGGCGGGGATATCGTCATGCACCAGGGCGGCGCCGGCCTTGCGGGCCGAATTGGTGGCGACGACGGCCGGCAACTCCTCGTAGTCGACCTCGATCTTCTCGGCTGCGTCCTTGGCCTGGTCGCGGGTCTCGGCGATCACGACGGCGACATGGTCGCCGACATAGCGCACCTTGCCCTGGGCCAGCGCCGGGTGCGGCCCGGCCTTCATCGGCTCGCCGTTCTTCGACTTGACCATCCAGCCGCAGATCAGGCCGCCGATCTTGTCCTTGGCCAGATCGTCGCCGGTGAACACCGCGACCACGCCGGGTGCGGCCTCGGCCGCGCTGGTGTCGATGCTGCGGATCCGGGCATGCGCCACCGGCGACCGCAGGAAATAGGCGAAGGCCTGGCCGGGGCGGTTGATGTCGTCGGTGTAATGACCGTTGCCGGTCAGGAAGCGGAAATCCTCCTTGCGGCGCAGCGGGGCGCCGATGCCGTCATGTGCCATGATGTGCGTCCCCCCGTCATTCTGCGGCGATGGAGGACTGGCTGCTGCCGGACCTGGCGGCGCAGTCGAGGACGGCCTTGACGATGTTGTGATAGCCGGTGCATCGGCAGATGTTGCCTTCCAGCCACTCACGCACTTCGTGCTCGGTCGGGCTGGCGTTGGTCTGCAGCAGGTCGACCGCGCTCATCACCATGCCGGGCGTGCAGAAGCCGCATTGCAGGGCATGATTCTCGCGAAAGGCCTCCTGCATCGGGTGCAGGGTGCCGTCATCGGCGGCCAGGCCCTCGATCGTGGTGACCGAACTGCCCTCGGCCTGGACGGCCAGCATGGTGCAGGATTTGACCGACTTGCCGTCGACATGGACGACGCAGGCGCCGCACTGGCTGGTGTCGCAGCCGACATGCGTTCCGGTCAGCAGCAATTGTTCGCGCAGAAGCTGGACGAGCAGTGTGCGCGGTTCGACCTGCCGCGTCACCGACCTCCCGTTCACCGTCAGGGTCACGGTGGTGGTCATCAATTCCTCCCAAGCTGGCTCTCCGGCCGACCGGCACCGGCGGCGGCTTTTTTGTGCCGCTCGCCAGCGAATGGTCAGGCCACCCAGAGGGAAGGCTAGGTTTCGTCCGACCTTCGGTCAAGCGGGCCGAAGGTCGGCATGACGGCTGTCACAAATAAAGATACAGCAGGACCAGGACGATCACGACTAGGCCGGAGATCCAGATCGCCGGGC
>NZ_JBYRFX010000719.1:0-6161 GCF_057815775.1 Inquilinus sp. | reverse complement strand
CGACGGTGCTGATCTGCCTGGCGCTGTCGGTCAGCGCCGCCTACGCGCTGGGCCGGGTGCGGTTCCGCGGCCGCAGCACCATCCTGATGCTGACCCTCGGCGTCTCGATGTTCCCGCAGGTCGCGGTGCTGACCGGGCTGTTCGAGCTGGTGCGCTGGCTCGGCATCTACAACCAGCTCGGCTCGCTGATCCTCAGCTACATGATCTTCACCCTGCCCTTCTCGGTCTGGGTGCTGACCACCTTCATGCGCGAGCTGCCGCGCGAGCTGGAGGAGGCGGCGATCGTGGACGGCGCCAAGCCGTGGCAGATCCTGGTGCGGGTGTTCCTGCCGCTCCTGGGCCCCGCCCTGGCGACCACCGGCCTGCTGGCCTTCATCGCCGCCTGGAACGAGTTCCTGTTCGCCCTGACCTTCACCCTGACCAACGAGGTGCGGACGGTGCCGGTGGCGATCGCCCTGATCTCCGGCGCCACCCAGTTCGACATCCCCTGGGGCAACATCATGGCGGCGTCGGTGGTGGTGACGGTGCCGCTGATCGTGCTGGTGATGATCTTCCAGCGCCGCATCGTCTCCGGCCTGACCGCCGGCGCGGTGAAAGGATAGGGGGCGCCGCCCCCTATTCGACCAGCGCTTCCTTGGCGTGGGCCGCGGCGCCGCTGCGCAGGGGCCGTTCCTCCATCAGCAGCAGGCTGAGGAAGCCGAGGGACAACCCGAAGGCGGCGGCCAGGAACAGCCAGTGGAAGCTGCCGACCAGCGCGTCGTGCAGCCCGGGGCCGAGGTCGCCCAGGTTTTCCGGCGACTGGCCGGGGGACCCGCCGATGGCGCCGAGCACGATGGCACCGAAGCCGGCGACGACGATGGCGCTGCCGAGCGAGCGGAAGAAGTTCATGCAGGCGGTGGCGGTGCCGAGCTGGTGCATCGCCACCGCGTTCTGGATCGAGATGGTGGTGACCGGCAGCACGGTGCCGAGGCCGAGCCCGACCACGCCGAGCATGATTTCGACCGACCATTGCGGCAGGCCGGTCGGGTGGACCGCCAGCACCAGCAGCGCGGCCACGGCGCAGACCAGCCCGATCAGCGGCGTGCGCTTGTAATGCGTCATGGTGGCCATGAAGCGGCCGGCCAGGTTGGCGCCGGTCACGGTGCCGGCCATCAGCGGCATCAGCGCCAGGCCGGCATTGCTGGGCGACAGGCCGAGAATGCCTTCGAGATAGACCGGCACATAGATCGACAGGCCGATGAAGGTGCCCATGACGCAGAAGGCGGCGGCCGTGCCGGTGCCGACCACCGGGTTGGACATCACCGCCAGCGGGATCAGCGGTTCGGCCGCGCTGAGCAGGCGGATGGCGAACAGCACCCAGAACACCACCGACAGGGCGAACAGGCCGAGGATCTCGACGGAATTCCAGGGGTAGCGCATGCCGCCCCAGGTCAGGGCCAGCATCACCGCCACGGTGGCGCTGACCATCAGCACGGCGCCGAGCACGTCGAGCTTGTGCCGCCGCTCGTGCCGCGGCAGGCGGCGCAGCGTGTTCCAGGTCATCCAGAAGGCGCCGAGGCCGAGCGGCAGGTTGATCCAGAAGATCACCGACCAGTGCAGATGATCGGCGATCAGGCCGCCCAGCACCGGCCCGACCACGCTGGAGGTGACGAAGACGCTGGCGATATAGGCCTGGTAGCGCGACCGCTCCTTCGGCGACACCACGTCGGCGATGATGGTCTGGGCCAGCGAGATCAGCCCGCCGCCACCCAGCCCCTGCAGCGCCCGCGCCAGGATCAGCGCCAGCATGGTCGGCGCCAGGGCGCAGACCACCGATCCGACGATGAACACGCCGATGCTGACCAAAAGCGTGATCCGCCGGCCATGGATGTCGCTGAGCTTGCCGTAGAGCGGGGTGACCGCGGTGGAGGCGAGGAGATAGGCGCTGACCACCCAGGACAGATGTTCGACGTCGCCGAGCTCCTGCCCGATCGTCGGCAGCACCGTCGCCACGATGGTCTGGTCCAGCGCGGCCAGCATCATGGCCAGCAGGATTCCGATGATGATCGAACGGACGGCGGCATGGTCGAGCGGCGCCGGCCCGGCAACCGCCTCGTTGTGTGCGGACATGGTGTCTGTCGTTTCCGAATCCTGGAATCGGCGGTGGCGGCATGGCCTGCACCGAGCAGTCTAAACTTCGCCCGGGATACTTGTCGGACAAGAGCGGTCTCGGCAGTGCTGCCATCGCCTTGCGGCATGGAGCGTCCCGCGACTCCGTTACATGGGGTGCAACGGTGGATCGCGGTTTCGCGGCCGCGGAACATGTTCTAGGGTGCGGCCATGACCGACCAGACCCAACCCAGGGCCGAGAAGAGCCCGTTCCTGCGCCTCGGGCTCGAGGCCGGACCGCTGCTTCTCTTCTTCATCGCCAACCAGCTGGGCGGCATCATGCCGGCCACGGCCGTGTTCATGGTCGCGACCGTCGTGGCCGTGGTGCTGTCGGTGCGGCTGGAGCGGCGCTGGCCGATCATGCCGATGGTCGGCTGCGTCTTCGTGCTGATCTTCGGCGGGCTGACGCTGTGGCTGGACAACGACCTGTTCATCAAGCTGAAGCCGACGGTGGTGAACCTGCTGTTCGCGGCGATCCTATTCGCCGGCCTGGCCACCGGGCGCAACTTCCTGAAGCTGATGATGGGCACGGTGTTCGAGCTGGACGAGAGCGGCTGGCGCATCCTGACTTGGCGCTGGGCGGTGTTCTTCGTCGTCCTGGCCGTGATCAACGAGGTGGTCTGGCGCAACTTCACCACCGAGTTCTGGGCCGGATTCAAGCTGTTCGGCATCCTGCCGCTGACCCTGGTCTTCGCCATGGCGCAGATGCCGGTGCTGATGAAGCACCAGGCAAAGCCGGCGGCGGAATAATGGCCCTGTCGCCGACCGACCCGCTGCACCATGTCGAGAATTGGGTGTTCGACCTCGACAACACCCTGTACCCGGCCAAGACCGATTTGTTCGCCCAGATCGACCGGCGCATGGGCGAATACATCCGTTTGCATCTCGACCTGCCGCCGGACGAGGCGCGGGTGCTGCAGAAGCGGCTGTTCCGTGAGCACGGCACCACGTTGCGCGGCCTGATGAACGAGCATGCGGTCGACCCCGGGCCATTCCTGAAATTCGTCCACGACATCGACGTCTCGGCGATCGGCCCCAGCCCGGTGCTGGCGGCGGCGCTGGCCGATCTGCCGGGGCGGAAGCTGATCTTCACCAACGGCTCGGTCCGCCATGCCGACCAGGTGCTGGACCGCCTGGGCGTCGCCGACCGGTTCGACGGCATCTTCGACATCGTCGCGGCGGATTACGTGCCGAAGCCGGATCCGGTGTCCTACCGCACGATGCTCGACCGCTACGGCCTGGCGCCGGAGAGCACGATCATGGTCGAGGACATGGCCCGCAACTTGCTGCCGGCCCACAATCTGGGCATGACCACGGTGTGGGTGCGCACCCCGTCCGACTGGGGCCAGCCCCTGCCCGGCGATGGCCATATCGACATCGCCATCGACGACACCGCCGACTGGCTGGCCGCCGTGGTCGCCGCGCGACGAGCGGACTGAGCTCCTTCCCGGGCGGCGGCCGTCAGCCGCCGCACTCCTGCGCGAACCCGACCAGGTCCGGGGCGGTGGGGCGATCCTGCATCTGGAACGTCCCGACCATCTCATCGCCGCAGATCTCGACCTGGGTCCGCTTGGCACCGTCCTTGAGCGTGCAGATCCCGGCATAGGTGATGTTGTTGGCCCCGACCCCGGGCGCGAGGCCGATCAACTCGGAGCATCCGATGATCCTGCCTGACCTCTTGTCGCCGGCGATCGACGTGTTGAAGGCGTCGATCCGGATGCTGGGGTCCCGTAAGCGCATGATGGTCCTGCCGTCAGGCACAGTCCCGTCGCCGGAGTCGATGATGTCCTTCTCGTTGCGCGACAGCACCGTGATCCGGTCCGTATAGGCCTGCTGCAGGCAAGCCGCGTCCTCGCAGATGTCGCGTGTGTACCGGATCCAGTTCCGCTGTTCCCTGGCCAGGGCCTTCTTGCCGTAGTCGTCAGTCGCCTTCAGCGCTGTGCTGTAGGCAACGGCCAGGCGGCCATCCAGGGCGGACAGCTGCGGGTCCGCGCAGATCTGCTTCTCGACGGCGCCGCCGGCCCGGCCGCAGTCGAAACTGGCGGCGAAGGCTGCCGGCACGGCGCTGAACAGCAGTGCCAGCGCCAGCGCCGGCATCACGATGGCATTCCGAATCACGATCCCGATCATCCCGGTGAGTGTCGCGCAAGGCGACGAATCCTGGTCACTACGGCGCCCGAAAGCGACTTTTTTGCGATCTCTCCGCGGCGGTCAAGTCCGGGCCGCGCCCTACCCGCACGCCTTGAAGCTGCCCGGCTGCTGCCGCGTCCAGGTGTCGGTGCGGCCGAACAGGGTGATGCCGACATAGCCGCGCAGGTCGAGCGTGTCGGGGCCGGACAGCTTCATGTTGGCGTCGTAGGTCTTGCCGCCCTTCGGATCGTAGATCGTGCCGTCTTCCCATTCCGTGCCGGAGGTCTGGGTGAAGCCGTACAGGATCACCAGCTTGCACAGGGCGCGGCTGTGCTTGCTCTCGTCCGGGTTGTTCAGGTCGGTGGCGTTGGCGTCGGGCGGCATGGCGACGACGCGGCCGCAGATGCCGGTGTTGCAGTCGGTGATCTCGATCACCGAGCGGCCGTCGCCGGTGCGCCAGAATCCCTTGATCCCGCCATCGGCGGCGAAGGCGGCCGGGCCGGCGAGGAGCGTGGCGAGACCGATGGCGATGACGGCGCTGCGAATGGCCATGGGCGCTCCCATATAAGCGTTGTCGTTCTCCCTGGAGGATGCGGCCGGACGCCATTCCTGTCCATGGCGCCGATTTGCACCGCGGAGAGGGTGACAACTTTGAAACTATTGCAGCTTTTGCCTGGGTTTGCGCTCGGCTATGGTCCAGCATCGGCCAAGAGGAGCCACCGGCGGAACCTGCCGGGTGACGGAGAATTAAGAGATGAGCGCGCCGCGTACACTGTTCGACAAGATCTGGGACAGCCATGTCGTCCACCGGCAGGATGACGGCACGTGCATTCTCTACATCGACCGCCACCTCGTGCATGAGGTGACCAGCCCGCAGGCCTTCGAGGGCCTGCGCCTGACCGGCCGCACCGTGCGCCAGCCGCACGCCACCCTGGCGGTGCCGGACCACAACGTCCCGACCTCCGACCGCGCCGGCGGCATCGCCGACGAGGAAAGCCGGATCCAGGTCGAGACGCTGGAGCAGAACGCCATCGATTTCGGCGTGCCGATCTTCACCATGAACGACGTCCGCCAGGGCGTGGTCCACATCATCGGGCCGGAGCAGGGCTTCACCCTGCCGGGCACCACCATCGTCTGCGGCGACAGCCACACCTCGACCCATGGTGCCTTCGGCGCCCTGGCCTTCGGCATCGGCACCAGCGAGGTCGAGCACGTGCTGGCCACGCAGACGCTGCTGCAGAAGCCGGCCAAGAACATGCGCATCACGGTCGAAGGCGACCTGCCGCTGGGCGTGACCGCCAAGGACATGATCCTGGCGATCATCGGCACCATCGGCACCGCCGGCGGCACCGGCCATGTCATCGAATATGCCGGCGAGGCCGTCCGCGCCCTGTCGATGGAAGGCCGGATGACGGTCTGCAACATGTCGATCGAGGCCGGCGCCCGCGCCGGGCTGATCGCCCCCGACGACACCACCTTCGCCTATGTGAAGGGCCGGCCGATGGCGCCGAAGGGCGCCGACTGGGACCAGGCCGTCGAGTACTGGCGGACGCTGCCGACCGATGACGGCGCCCGCTACGACCGCGAGGTCGTGCTGAAGGCCGCCGACATCGTGCCGATGGTGACCTGGGGCACATCGCCGGAACAGGCACTGCCCATCACCGGCAACGTGCCGGACCCATCGCTGATGAAGGAAGAACATCATCGCGCCGCCGCCGAACGCGCGCTGCAGTATATGGGCCTGACCGCCAACATGCCGCTGACCGACATCAAGGTGGATCATGTCTTCATCGGTTCCTGCACCAATGGCCGCATCGAAGACCTGCGCGCCGCTGCCATCATCGCCAAAGGCAAGAAGGTCGCCGCGGGCGTCAACGCCATCG
>NZ_JBYRFX010000718.1:0-7841 GCF_057815775.1 Inquilinus sp. | reverse complement strand
GTGCGGCGCAGCTTGCGATTGGTCTCGCGCTCGGCCGCTGCGGCCTTGTCGCGGACACACAGGCTGTCGGCGGCGCGGCCGCGCAGGCTCAGCGAGCGCTGCACCGAGCGGGCGAAGCGGTCGAAGGCCAGCCCGGCCTCGCGCGCCTCGACCCGGGGGTCGGCCTCATCCGCCGGCAGCCCGGCCGGATCGGCCCGGACTTCGGCGGCCCAGGCCTGCGCCGCCAGGGCGCGGGCACCCTCCCCCTCGGCCAGCCGCATGCCGATCTCGGCGAGGCGGCTGAGCATCTCGATCCCCTGCAACGCAAGACCGCGGCAGTGGGCCTGGATGTCGGGGGGTTCGGAGGCGTTTTGCATGGAACAGATGATGAACGAAGAGCGAGGGCCGCGTCGATGAACAATTCGTTTACTGCGCCAGCCTGGATCGCCACGCCCTTCGGGCTCGCGATGACGGGTGAGGGTTTGGCGAGGGCGGCTTCCCCAAAACGGTCATCGCGAGCGCAGCGAAGCGATCCTGCCCGCAAAACCTGGCGCCGTGACATGAGGCTGCCACGAAGATCGCGGATCATCCCGGTATCGGCGGCTCATTAAGGCGCCGATCAACAGGGGGTATTCTCATGGTTCGCAATTTTTTCAACAGCATGGCCCTGGCCGCGACGATCCTGCTGGGCACGATCTTCGCGGTTCCGCACCTGGCGATGGCCCAGGGCGCAGTGACCGGGACCTACAGCGTCGACGGCACCAACCCGAACGGCAGCAAATACACCGGAACCGTCATGGTCGAGGCGACGGGGGACACCTATCTCGTGACCTGGACGGTGGGCGGCAGCAATTCGGTCGGCCGCGGCGTCTTCCTCGGCACCACCATGGCGGTCGGCGGCGTGCTCGGCAATGGCGGCTTCGTCTTCGCCATGTCGCCGAAGGACGGCAAGCTCCAGGGCGTCTGGGCCGACATGCAGAACGGCACGAAGCTGGGCAGCGAGGCCTGGACACGCATCAAATAGGCATCTGCCGACGGCCACCGGATTGTGGCCCCTGCACAGCGCCTTGGCGCTGTGCAGGGCCGGCGAACACGTCGTGCAGGGGCCGTCCGGACTCGTCTTCGGCCGCGCTCTCTCAAACCCTCACTTGGGGTCGTTCGTGATGGGATAGCTGATGTCGAAAAACCACTCGTCATCCGAGATATGGACACGGGGCCAGTTGTAATTGTCCCGTCCGGCCATCTCCATCTCCGACCACGGCCCCATATCGTTGCCTTCATTCCCCTCACCACCCCGGATCCATGGGGGTGGCGGGTTTCCGTCGCTGCCGGCGAGGATCGACTGGTCCTGGCCGATCTTGATGCCCTGTCCATAGAACAGGCCATTATACCAATCGCTGCTATAAAGATTCCGATGCGTCATGCCGAGGTAGCCATCATACTGCTCCGGCGCCCCGTTCAGATGGAACGAGAAGTAGACGAATTTATCCTTGCCGCCGCAATAATTCGGAACCGACCATGGGTTGTTGTCGTCTTCCCAATTAATGGTGGCGGTATTGTGAGGGGGGATCATACTCGGAAAACTGGATGAATAAATGCAGCGTCCATTGCTGTATGTTATCTGCATTGGATAGTCTGTGTCGTTGACAAGATAGAAATGATGCGGTGCCGATGCTTCGATTTCCCCGGTGGTGGCCAGAAGAGCGGCTGCTACGAACAGAATTGATCGACCGATGAGTAATTTTTGCATAATACTGCCTCAAAAAGTTACTCGATAATACGGACGTATTCTAGCCTTAAACTGGTGAGTGGTAAAGGCCTCCGGCTTGAGCGGCTTGAGCCGCCCTGCGAACCAGATGCCACGGCAATGCGGCACCGCAGGTCGGGGTCAAGGAGGCAGGCTAGCCCGCGCCGTCGGTTGCGACGGCCGGCGCGAAGTCAGCGACGGCGGCGGACAGCTCGTGCAGCGTGAAGGGCTTGGACAGGATCGGAAGCCCGGTGGCCACACCGTTCGGCAGCTCGGCATAGCCGGTGGCGAGGATCACCTGCAGGCCAGGCCATTCCGACGCCAGGGCCTTGGCCAGCTGCGTGCCGGTCATGCCCGGCATCGCCTGGTCGGTGATCACCAGATCCACGGTTTCGCCGCGCAGAAGCTCCAGCGCCGCGGTCGCCGATGCCGCGCCGACCGCATGATGGCCCAGCTCCTCCAGCATCATCACCGTGTTCATCAGCACCAGCCCGTCATCGTCGACGGCGAGGATGCGCATCGGGCCTGCGGGCAGTCCGGCTTCGGGGAGCTTCGCGAGGGAGGGAGGCAGCGGCTCCGCAGTGATCGCGGGTGCTGCCGGGAGCCAGAGTTCGATCGTCGTGCCGTGATCCTTGCGGCTGCTGATCGTCATCCGGCCATTCATCTGCTCCACCAGGCCATGCACCATCGACAGGCCGAGCCCGGTGCCCTTGCCGACGCCCTTGGTCGTGAAGAAGGGTTCGGTGGCGCGGGCGATGGTCGCAGCGTCCATGCCTTCGCCGGTGTCGGTCACGGCCAGGCGCACATACTGTCCCGGCTGGAGCAGACCCCGATCGGTCTCGGCGATTGTCGACGTGGACGCCGCGGCAAAGCCGGAAAGCCCATAGCCGATCTCGCCTCACAGACGCGCATTTAATGCAATATTGTTACGATATATCTGAGATCGAGGATAAATAATTTCGCCCGTTGTGATCTGCCGTTCATGGCGCCCCGTAACAGAAATCGGGTGGGGGGCAGCGCGGACAATGATCGTGGTCATGCCTCCTTGCGTGTGTGTTGTCGCAACGGTGGAGACTGATATGACGGACAATGTTTCCTTCAATCGGGGTGCGGACAGTATCGGCCCGGACCGGCGCAAATTTCTCGGCGGGGCCAGCGCGGCGACGCTGGCGGCCATGACCGGAATGGGCAGCATCCCTCTCCTGACGGACTCGGCCGAGGCCCAATCCGTCCTGACGGATGTCAACATTCTGAATTTTGCCCTGAACCTGGAATATCTCGAAGCCGAGTTCTATGTGCGCGCAGCATTCGGGCACGGGCTGGCGGATGTCGATACCACCGGCACCGGAACCCTGGGCGCGGTGACGGGCGGCTCGCTCGTGCCGTTCCAGACCACCGCGATCCGGCAATATGCCCAGGAAATCGCCAGTGACGAGGATCATCACGTCAAATTCCTGCGGGCCAATCTCGGCAGCGCCCGTGTCGCGCGGCCGGCGATCAATCTGAACACGGCCTTCACCTTTGCGGCGCGCGCCGCCGGGGTGGTTGGGCCGACGGCGACGTTCAACCCGTTCCAGGACGAGAACAGCTTCCTGCTCGGCGCGTTCATTTTCGAGGATGTCGGCGTCACCGCCTACAAGGGCGCCGCCCGCTTCCTGCAGAACAAGGACTATCTCGAAGCCGCGGCCGGCATTCTCGCGGTCGAGGCGTATCACGCCGGGGAAATCCGGACGCTGCTGATCTCGCGCGGTCTGAGCGATCCGGCGAACAAGATCTCCAACCTGCGCGATGCCGTCGACGGCTCGACCGACCTCGACCAGGGCGTCACCGTGAACGGCGCCATCAATGTCGTCCCGACCGACCTGAACGGCATTGCCTACAGCCGGACCCCGGCCCAGGTGGCGAACATCGTCTATCTCGGGGGCGCCTCGGGTAATTTCGGCTTCTTCCCGAACCGGCTGAACGGCGTCATTCGCTGAGCTGGCTTGAGGAGCAGGTCCGATAGCCGGCCCATCGACGCTCGATGACGCTCTGTCGCGCCTGCTCCGACGGCCGATCTTCTCCGATTTCAAACCAGGTCCCCCGCACCCCCGGGCAATCCGGGCCGAGGATATGCCGGGAGGCTTGCGGCAGCCGCAGCACTCCGCCCTACTGGCGCAAACGGCAGGAGGGCGGGATGCAGCCGGCGATCGAGGCCGCGGTGATGGAGGCGATCATCCGCGAGGGGGTGCCGCTGGTCGGCGCCTATGGCGTGACGGTGACGGCGCTGGGGGCGGGCACGGCGACGCTGGTGATGCCGTATCGCGAGGATTTCGTGCGGCCGGGCGGCACCATCACCGGGCCGGCGCTGTTCGGCCTGGCCGATGTCGCGCTCTACGCCGCCGTGCTCAGCCGGATCGGCCGGGTCGAACTGGCGGTGACGACCTCGATGGCGATCAATTTCCTGCGCCGGCCGGCCCTGGTGCCTGTCGTGGCCGAGGCGCGGCTGCTGAAGCTGGGCAAGCGCCTGGCCTATGGCGAGGTGACGCTGTTCTCGGAAGGGGATGCGGAGCCGGTCGCCCACGCCACCGGCACCTATTCGATTCCACCACGAGGATGACGGCGCGCGGCTGAGTCCGCGCGACTCTTGGCGCGCGGCTGGAGGTGTGCAGGGCGCCGGATCAGGCCGAGGTGCCGATGGCCGCGGGCAGGACCCCCAGCACCGGCAACGGGCTGGCGGCGCCCGTCGCCGTGCCAAAGGCGATGAAGACGGAAATCAGGACGGCGGCCCGGCGGGCGCGGCGGGCCCTCATGTCAGCGTCAGCAGCAGCAGGGCGGCCGACAGCGCCGTTCCGCCTATGATCAACGCGAAATCCCGCCCGGCAAATCGCAGCAGCACCGCGATCACGGCAAATGTCACCACCGGAAGCACTGTCATCGAACCCTCCCCATACTCCCATCACCAACGGCCCCACCCGTCGCGGCGGTTGCTGCGGCGGATGTCTGCAGGATCTTCCGTGTGGACATCTGTGGCAATCCCCTCATGTGAGGGGGGTTGACAACCTTAAAACACCGTGATCCCACCAATCGCCTCGGATTATGCCTCGTTCGAATCGTCCGGATGGCGTGGATTCGATGGTGCCGCGGCCCAGGCCGAAGGATCGGCCCAATGCGGGGAGGGGGCTGTCAGCACTGCATTTCCGCGGCTTTGGCGCAAGGTATCATGATACCTTGTCGCTAAATCGCTGCTGCTTCTACGTTTTTTCCGTTGACGGCGGATGGGGTGGCGCGTAAACAGCCGCCTCTCGCCGGACCCTGTCACCAGGGAACCGGTGGTATCCGTTCCCGACCCTCATCAAGGGCCCGTCATGAAGACATATTCCGCCAAGCCTGCCGAGGTGGAGAAGAAGTGGATCGTTGTCGACGCCGACGGCGTCGTCCTCGGTCGTCTCGCCAGCATCATCGCGATGCGCCTTCGCGGCAAGCACAAGACCATCTTCACGCCGCATGTCGACACCGGTGACAACGTCATCGTCGTCAATGCCGAGAAGGTTCGCCTGACTGGCAACAAGCGCCAGGACAGCATCTACTACTGGCACACCGGCTTCGCCGGCGGCATCAAGGGCCGCTCCAAGGGCCAGATCCTCGACGGCGCCCATCCGGAGCGCGTGATCGAGAAGGCCGTGGAGCGGATGATCACCCGCGGCCCGCTCGGCCGCAAGGTGATGGGCAACCTCAAGGTCTATGCCGGCGCGTCGCATCCGCACGAGGCTCAGCAGCCCGAGGCGCTTGATGTCGCTGCCATGAACCCGAAGAATAAGAGGTAAGGCCGTGGCCGATCTGCAGTCCCTCTCCGATCTGAAGCCCGCCCTCGACGCCGTTGCGGTCGAAGTCGCGCCGGTCCTGCCGAAGCGTGACGCCCAGGGCCGTGCCTACGGCACCGGCCGCCGCAAGGACGCGGTCGCCCGCGTCTGGATCAAGCCGGGTTCCGGCAAGGTCACCGTCAACGGCCACGCCCAGGAAGTCTACTTCGCCCGCCCCGTGCTGCGGATGCTGCTGCTGCAGCCGTTCGAGGTGTGCGACCGGTTGAACCAGTTCGACATCGTCTGCACCGTCAAGGGCGGCGGTCTCTCCGGCCAGGCTGGTGCGGTCCGTCACGGCCTCAGCCGCGCGCTGGAGCACTACGAGCCGGGCCTGCGTCCGGCGCTCAAGGCGCATGGCTTCCTCACCCGCGACTCGCGCGTGGTCGAGCGCAAGAAGTACGGCAAGTCCGGCGCCCGCAAGAGCTTCCAGTTCTCGAAGCGCTGATCCGTCCGGATCTTCGATACGGCCCATCTCTTCGGGTCGGCAAGGGGCGCCCTCGGGCGCCCCTTTGTCGTTCCGGGGGAGGAGCCCTGCGCGGCGCGGTCCTGGCGCCGGCCGGGGTGGCGATCAGCGTCGGCGTGATGCCGGCCGGCGTCGCCACCGTCGGGGTGATCGCCGGCTTGGTCGGCTGGATCGCGACGAAGCCGGCGAAGCGGCGGCCGTAATCGCTGATGTGCATGCCGTTGGCATCGGCCGGGTCATAGGCGCCGGCGGTGGCGATGAAGCGCTCGGTCCCGTCGGGGCCGCCCAGATGCATCATGGCGCGCAAGCCATCCCAGGTGATCGGCACCCCGGCGACATAGTGGCCGATCTGGCGGTCCAGGCCGCGCCGCGCGATCTCGCCGTCGAGATGGTCGAGATGCAGGCGGAACGCCTCCAGCTGCGCCGCCGGCGTGTCCAGGAAATCGCCGATGCTGCGCACTTCAGGGTAGCCGGGGATGTGGAAGGTGCCGCGCCAGCGGTTGCGGGTGTCGTCCGCCGCCATCGGCTCGCCCGGGTCGTACAGCCCGGCGATCGACGCGGCGGATTCGCCCAGCTGGAACAGCCCGGCATAGCCCCATTTGTTCAATTGCTTGGGGTCGCCACTGCTCTCGGTCCGGGCCAGCAGGGTGGCGAAGACCCCGTCGCTGGAATGCGGCGCCAGGATCTCGGGGCCGGGGGGCGGGAAGGCCATGCCGAGGCCCGGCGCGGTCGGCAGCCGCGCCGCGGGGGCCGTCATCAGCAGGCTGCCGGCCAGAATCGCCAGCACAGCGTTGCGTCGTGATGGGGTCATCCGATCGCAGCCCTGGTGGGTTCACGGGGGCGCACTGTGCCGGCCACGGCCGCGCGGGGCAAGCGGGTTTTCCCGGCTGGGACACCGTGACTCAGGCTTGGTGCGAGATCACAGATCCAGCACCAGGCTGGGCCCGGCGCAGCCCGAGACGCAGGGCGTGATGAAGTCGGCGCGGTCCACGGCGCGCATCGCCAGGTCGCGATGGACCGGCGTGCCGGCGAGGTAGCGGGTCTTGCAGTCCAGGCAGATGCCGGCCTCGCAGGACGCATCGATCTCGACCCCCGCCTCGCGCAGCGCCGCCAGCATGGTCTGGCCCTTGGGCACCGCGACGCTGCGGCCGGACCGCGCCAGCTCGACGGTGAAGTCGCTGGCGCCGGCTGTCCCGTCCGCAAGGCCGAACAGCTCGGCATGCAGCCGGCCAGCGAAGGAGGGCCCGGCGGCGTCCTGCACGGCGCGGATCATCGCCGCCGGGCCGCAGCAATAGACATGGGCATCCGCCGGCACCCGCGCGATCAGCGCCGCGATGTCGAGGGGCGCGGGCGTCTCGCCGCGGCTGAAATGGTGCCGCACCCGGCCGGCGGCGGCGAGCGGCGCCAGCTGGTCCAGGAACGGCGTGGTGGCCCGGGTGCGCGTGCAGTAATGCAGCTCGAACCCCTCGCCGGCCGCGTCCAGCGCCGGGATCATCGACAGGAACGGCGTGATGCCGATGCCGCCGGCGATCAGCACATGGTGCGGCGCCGCGGCCAGCGGGAAGTGGTTCCGCGGCAGCGACACCGACAGGATGTCGCCCTCGGCGATGTCGCGATGCAGGCAGGCCGACCCGCCGCGGCCGGCCGCCTCGCGCTTGACCGCGATGCGGTAGCGGTTGGCCTCCGCCGGGTCGCCATGCAGCGAATATTGCCGGACCTTGCCGTTCGGCAGATGGACGTCGATATGCGCCCCGGCGGTGAAGGGCGGCAGCTCCCAATCGTCGGGGTCGGCCAGCTCGAAGGACAGCAC
>NZ_JBYRFX010000717.1:0-17249 GCF_057815775.1 Inquilinus sp. | reverse complement strand
CGGCCCGCCCCGTCCAGCCCGAGCCCGCCGATGCGGTCGAGGTAGCGGGCGGAGTGGAACAGCCTGGTGTCGCTCGATGCGCGGACGAAGGCGGCCGGCACATGCGGCGTGCCCCCGGCGGCGACGACGAGGTTGAGCGCGCGCCGCACCACCTCACCGCCCGATGGCGTGCGGGACCGGATGCGCAGGCAGGTCACCGCGCCCTGCGCCGTTTCCGGCTCGATCGCCACCACATCCTCGCCATAGGCGCAGCAGGTTTCGAACCGCGCCGCGACCCAGCCGAGGTAGTCGTTGAATTCGATCCGGCTGGGGAAGAAGGACTTCAGGTTGATGAACGCCTCCAGCCGCCCCTTCTCGTGCAGGTAGTTGATGAAGGTGAACGGGCTGGTCGGGTCGCGCAGCGAGACCAGGTCCTTGACGAAGGAGATCTGCATGTCGCTGCCTGGCAGCAGCATGCCGCCATGCCAGGTGAAGCGGTCCTGCCGTTCGATGAACTGATAGGCGCAGCTGGTGCCGCGCTGGCGGACCGCGTCGTCGAGCGCGATGGCCAAGGCCAGGTTGGACGGGCCGAAGCCGACGCCGACGACGTCGTAGAGAGCATCCTGGATCATCATGCCAGCCCCGGCTGCGTCACGGCCGGATCAGGCGGAGACAAGATCGGCGGTCCGCGCGGCCGGCTGGGCCGATGCGGCACCGGCGGCGGGCAGCCACAGCCGGTCGCCGAAGAAGCGCTCGCGCAGCAGCATCACCAGCGTCGCCCGCTTGTGCGGGAAGTCGAAGTTCTTGATCTTGGCGAAGCCCGAGGTCTCCAGGTTGCGGATCTGCTGCACATGCGCCATCGCCGGTTCGCCGACGATGCGCTGGGTGCGGCAGTCGTTGAGCAGCAGGTAGTGCATCAGCGACGGCAGCCAGGCGCTGATGAAGCGCCGCCCGCGATAGGCATCCTCGCCCACCACCACATGCCAGCCACGGTCGTAGTCCTGGACGTCGTAGAACGGCGCCAGGCGGTTCTCACGGGCCCAGTAGATCTCGAAATAGCCGAAGGGAACGCCGTCGAAGCTGCCGATCAGCGGCACCATGTGCGGGTCGGCGATCAGCCCCGAGAGGTAGCGGCGATGCTTCTCCAAATCGCCATCCTCGTTCCAGAACGCGGCGACCCGCGGATCGTTCATCCATTTGTGCACATAAGGCAGGTCGGCCTCGACCGTCGCGGCATGGAAGGCGATGGTCTGCCCCAGCCACGGGATGTGGCGGGCATAGACCGTCCCTTGCGGCTTCGGCGCGCGCTGCGGGTGGCGCTTGCCGTCGGTCATGACCAGGCGCTGCGGGAAGGCCGGCAGGTCCGGCCGGCCGAGCCAGAATTCGGTCTGCTGCATGAACAGCGCCGGCAACACCACAAGGTCGGACCCGATGGCAATGCCGCGCCGCTGCAGCGCATCGGCCAGGGTGGCGCGGCCACCGAGGTCCAGCACCAGCCGCTCCAGCTCCGGATGCCAGCCGAAGACGGCCTCGATCGCCGCCGACAAGGGGTACAGCAACGCCACATCGTCAGCCGCGGTCCCGGCCAGGACCAGCCGGCCTCCGGCCAGCGACAGGGTCAAGGACGGTCGGCCGGCCTGCCGCACCACAATCGCGTCGGCATCACGTACGGTCTCGATCGCCGCCCCGCCCTCCGCCACGAAGGACTGGAATGCCGGGCCGGCCGAAGGGATCGGTGCAGCGTCCATCGTGCTCTCCTCGTCAGGCCCCAGGCCGGATCCGGTCGGATCACGGGCGGCCCATCCGCGCCTGCGGATGAGAATAAGTATCAATGTCAAACTATCAGACGGCCACCGGCGTCTCAACGCATGAATCCGCCGCCGGCCGCCCGCACCCGCCCCGAAGGGCAGGTGCCTTGATCCAATCAGACCGCGGTCTGCATCGCCGGCGGCGCGACGCTTTCGTCCTGCACCAGCTGGCCTTCGCGCAGCCGGACGATCCGGTCCGCGACGCCGAAGTAACGGTCGTCATGCGACACGACGATCACCGTCTTGCCCTGGCGTTTCAGGTCCGGCAGCAGCTCGGTGTAGAACACGCGGCGGAAGGTCGGGTCCTGGTCCGCGGCCCATTCGTCGAACATCATGATCGGGCGCTGCTCGAGATAGGCGTGCACCAGGGCCAGGCGCTTGCGCTGCCCGGTCGACAGATCGGTGGTCGAGAACGCCGTCTCGGTGACATCGACCTTGTGGTCGATCTCCAGCCGCTTGAGGTAGGACCGCGCCCGGTCGAGCGATTCGGGGTCGCTGCGCGGCAGCTCCTCGAACAGAAAGTAGTCGGAGAACACGGCCGAGAACAGTTCGCCATAGGCGCCGGCCTGCGCCGGGCCGATCGGTTCGCCATCGAGCAGCAGCTGGCCGGAGGTCGGCGTGTACAGCCCGAGCAGCAGCTTGATCAGCGTCGTCTTGCCCGAGCCGTTCTCGCCGACGATGAACAGGGTCTCGCCCTTGGCCAGGGTCACGCTGAGCGGCCCGAGCTCGAAGCCGCCACCAGCCCCGTCCGGGCCGCCGAAGCTGTAGCGGACGTCGCGCAGCTCGATCGACTCCGCGAGGCCGGCCTCGCCCGTCACCGCCGGATCAACCTTGGCATGTGCCGAGATGCCGTTGGACAGCGCGGCGATGCGGCCGAAGGCGACGCTGGCCTGCGCCACATCCGGGATCGCGCCCAGCACCAGGTCGATCGGCCCGCGCATGAACAGCAGCACGATGACGAAACCGCTGAGCGTCGCCGCGTCGAGGTCGAGCGGGCCGCGCAGCGCCAGCATCACGCCGATGAAGATGAAGAACAGGGTCGACCCCAGCGCCTCGGCCGACCAGTACAGCTTCATCGCCCGGATCTTCAGGTTGCTGATCTGGTCCGCGGCGCCGGACAACTGCACGCCATGGACGCGCTCGCGCCGGCTGCGGCTGAGGCGCAGCTCCTTGGCGCCTTCGGTGATGGCCCGGTACTGCTTCTGCAGTTCGTCCTGCGCCACCCGGACCTGGCCGTAATAGGCGTTCCACCGCGTGCTGGTGGCGTAGTGCAGCCAGACATTGATGCCGATCGCCAGGATCGCGATCGGGAACAGCAGCGGCGACAGGATCAGCAGATAGCCCAGGCAGCCCAGGATGATGGCGAAGGAGATGGCGTAGTTGGAGATGTTGAAGGTCAGCGCGCTGACCGTGTCGATGTCGCCGTTCAGGATCGCCAGCAGGCGATGGGCCCGGTAACGCTCGATCGTCGCCACGGGGACCTGCAGGATGCGGGCCGAGATGTCTTTGCGCAGGGCGGCGATCAGCTTCTGGCCGATGATGCTGTTGCCGACGCCGGCGATCGCCCGGCCGCCCAGCGTCAGGACGCAGAGGCCGACGAAGCCGAGGCCGAAGGCCAGGGTGAAGTCGCCAGGACTGTGCAGCGCCTTGTTGATCGTCGACAGCAGCCACGCGGTGCTGAGGCCGCTGGCCGCGCCGAGGATCGACGCGACGATCACCGCCGGCCAGAATGGCTTCAGCAGGCGGGCGACTTCGCCGCGCATCGTCCCCGGCCGCGGGTCCAGGTCATAATCTGCCATTCTGTCCTGCTTGCCTTGTGCTCGCCGGCATGATCGGGGCGGCAATCCGAAGGGACTGTCGCCGCATGTGGCAGCGCCGGACCGGCCGGCGCCTCGCCCTCAGGGCTGGCCGCCGCTCTGGGCTTCCAGGGCGCGACGCAGGCTCAGGGGCCGCATGTCGGTCCAGACCTCGTCGACATAGGCCAGGCATTCGTCCTTGCGGCCCTGCTTGCCGACCGCGCGCCAGCCCGCCGGGATCTCACGATAGGTCGGCCAGATCGAATACTGCTCCTCGTCGTTGATCACGACGTCGAAGATCGTGTTCTCGTCACCCCAGCTCATCGCGCTCTCCGTAACCCCAGGAAATGGATCATGGCCGCCTCGGCGGCCGCAGGATTGGCCCCGGGAAGGACCCGGCAGGCCGTGACGACATCCGGCCGCGTGCGCAGCCTAGCCCGGTCAGCCCTGTCATCGACCGGCCCGCATATTTCGGACGCATGGGTAGCAGATATGCGAATGACTCGCAACAGCACAGATTCGATCGTCGCGGAGCATGGTCATGACCGCTCCCGCCGCATCAGGATCATGAAGTAGGGCGCACCGATCAGCGTCGCCAGCAGCCCTGCCGGGATCTGGAACGGGAACATCACGGTCCGGCCCAGCCAGTCGGCGATGATCATCAGCAGGCCGCCGGCCAGCGCGGCGCAGACCATCTGCTGGGTCGCGCGGGTGACGCCGAGCAGCCGGGCGATCTGTGGCGCCATCAGCCCGACGAAGCTCAACGGGCCGACCACCAGGGTGCCGGCGGCGGTCAGCACCGCGATCAGCGACAGCAGGGCGAATCGGACCCAGCCCAGCGACAGGCCGAGCGCGCGGGCGGCCGGTTCGCCCAGCGGCAGGATGTCCAGCCAGCGGGCCGCCAGCAGGGTCGCCGGCAGCGCCACCACGGCCATGACCGTCGCGATGACCGCGCTGTCGGCCGAGACCAGGTAGGTCGACCCGCTCATCCAGACCAGGACCGATTGCAGGCGGGGATCGCCGCTGATGGTCAGCAGGGCCCCGACGGCGCTGAGCGCCATGCTGACGGCGACGCCGATCAGCAGCAGGTGTTCGGGCGAGAAATGCGACCGGCGGGCGAGGGCCAGCATCCCCGCGAAGGCCAGGAAGGCCCCCAGGACGCCAGCCGCAGCCTGCTCGAACGGGCCGGCGGCGGGCAGCATCAGGATGGCCAGGATCACGCCGAGGCCGGCGCCCGAGGAGATGCCGAGCACCTCCGGCGACGCCATCGGGTTGCCGGTCAGTCGCTGGACCATGGTGCCCGCCCCGCCGAGCATTGCCCCCGCGGCGAAGGCGGCCAGCACCCGCGGCCAGCGGAACCGCAGGATCTGCTCGAACTCCTGCTGGCTGCTGAGATGCCAGCCCTGTGCGCCCCGGCCGAAATACAGCGCCACCCAGGCCGCGGCGAGCAGCAGGACCAGCATCAGCCCGGCCAGTGCCCAGCCATGGGCGGACGGGGGCACGCTGCCGCCCGTCTCTGCCGGCACCAGGGCCCGGCTGCGGATATGCGCCAGCTGCCACAGCATGATCGGGGCGCCCAGCAGTGCCGCCACGATGCCGGTGGGCAGGCCGCTGGCGACCTCGGGCCCCAGGCTTTGCACCAGCTGGTCGGTCAGCCAGAGCAGGCCGGCCCCCAGCAGCGGCGACCAGATCAACTGCTCATGGAAGCGGCGAACCCCGGTGAGGCGGGCCAGGGTCGGCGCCACCAGCCCGACGAAGCCGATCACGCCGATGGCGCTGGCCACCGATGAGCTGAGCAGCACGGCGATGACCAGGGCGGCGATCCGCGTGGTCCGAACCGAGATGCCGAGGCCGCCGGCGACGCCGTCTTCCAGATGCAGGGCGGCGAGCGGCCGGACCAGGATGGCGACCAGCCCGAAGGCGATGACGATGACCGGCAGCACCCGCAAGGCGGGCGACCAGTCATTCTGGACCAGCGACCCGCTGCCCCAGATGAACACGCTTTGCAGCCGTTCGGGGTAGAGCAGGCTGAGGCCGGTGGCGAGGCCGTTGCAGAGCAGGCCGACGATCATGCCCGCCAGCACCAGCGACAGCGGCAGGAAGCCGCGCCGCCCAGCCAGGAAGAACGCCCCGGCCAGGGCGGCGGCGGCACCGCCGAAGGCGGCCGCCTCCCGCCCGAGCGTCCAGGAGGCCGGCAGGGTGAGGGTTGCGACCATCAGGGCGAGATAGGCGCCGGTCGACACGCCGAGCGTCGTCGGTTCGGCCAGCCTGTTGCGCAGGACATGCTGGAACACCGTGCCCGCCAGCGCCAGCGCGGCACCGCACAAGAGGGCGATGGCCGCCCGCGGCAGCAGGCTGTCATGGACGATGACCTGCCGGATGTCGGACGGGTCGGCCGACAGGACCGCCCCGAGCCAGCCCCAGCCCGGCATCCGCAGCTGCATGGTCCGGATGGTCAGCACCAGGGCCACGGCCAGGATCGCCGAGGCCAGGACCGCGACCCGGGCGAACGGATGGCGCCGCGGCAGCGACAGGCTGGAATCGGCCATCATCCCTTCACCTGATCCAGCGAGGTCTCGAGGCCCTGGGCGAAGCGCATCGCGCTCCACACCCCGCCGAAGAACCAGACCGGCGGCAGCACGCTGATCCGCCCGTTGCGGAAGAACGGCAGGCTGCGCCAGATCGCGCTGTCGCGGGCCGCCTGGTCGAGATCCGCCTGGTCGATGCCGAGATAGAGCAGATGGGCATCGGCCGCATCCAGCTGGTCTGGCCCGACGATCGAGAATCCCCAGGTGGTCTCCGGCCCATCCCAGGCATTGCGCAGGCCGGTCCGGTCCAGCACGTCCTGCAGGATGTTGTTCTGGCCGAAGATCATCAGATGGTTCGGGTCGACGAAGCGGGCCATGTAGAGCGGACGGCCGAAGCCGCCGATCCGCGCCCGGGCCGCGGCGATCGCCGCATCCGCATTCGCAATCACCCGGGATGCGGCGTCGGCACGGCCCAGGGCTTCGCCGAGGCGCAGCAATTCCTGCTGGGCGTGCTGAAGGGGCTGGCCTTCCGGGAAATAGATGGTGGCCGTCACGCAGGGCGCGATCGAATCCAGCTCCGGGATCGTCTCGGCCTGGGCCGGGTTGGCGACGATCAGGTCGGGAGCGAGCTGCTGCAGCAGTTCCAGGTTCGGCGTCGTCCGCAACCCGAGTTCGACCGCCCCGTCCGGCAGCGCCGGCTGGCCCACCCAACGGCGGTAGCCGTCGACCTCGGTCACGGCGACGAGGTCGGCCCCGAGCGACAGCACCATCTCGGCCAGGGTCCAGTCGAGCGCGGCAATCCGCGGACCGGCCGGCCCGGCTCTGGCGCCATCGATCGGCGCCGCCAGCAGGGCAGCAAGCAGGGCGAGACAGTCACGACGGCCAAAAGCAGTCGTCCGGCCCCCGTGAGGGGGCCGGACAATCACACCATCCGAAGAGGGGGACGACAGCACGCGCCGCCGCATCTCAGGCCATCATCCGATTACCATTTGTAGCTCAGCGTCCCGATCACCGTGCGGCGCAGGCCGTAGTTGCAGAGGAACGTCGCGTTGCAATAGGAGACGTATTCCTTGTCGAACAGGTTCGAGGCGTTGATCGCCACCTTCAGCCCCTCCAGGTCGGGCCGGTAGGCCCCGAGGTCGTAGCTGATCATGGCGTCGACCACGGCGAAGTCGGGCACCTTGAAACCGTCCGTGTACTTGCCGTCGATGGCGCTGATCGCATCACCGACATAGTCGCCGCGCGTGCTGCTCTGGTACCGAACGCCCAGCCCCAACCCGAGGCCGGCCAGATCGCCCGACGCGAAGGTGTAGTCGCCCCACGCCGAGAACAGGTTCTTCGGAATGGCGAGGGGCGCCTTGCCAAGCATGGTCGGGTCGTTGGTTTCGGAGTTTATGACGTCCTGATAGGTGTAGCTGAAGCGCAGGTTGAGTCCGTCGATCGGGCTGACCACGGCGCCTAGCTCGAAGCCGCGGGAATGGACCTCGCCGGTCTGGATGCTGAAGCCCGGATTCTGGCGGTCGGTGGTCAGGACATTGCTCTGCCGGATGTCGAAGACCGCCGCCGTCAGGAAGCCATTGAAGCCGCCGGGCTGGTACTTCACGCCACCTTCGTACTGGGTGCCCTTCGTCGGCAGGAAGGCATTGCCCTGTGCATCCACCCCGGGTGTCGGCTGGAACGAAGTCGAATAGCTGAAATAGGGTGCGAGGCCATTGTCGAATTCATAGACGATGCCGCCGCGTCCGGTCAGGGCGCTGTCGTAATTCTTCCCGTTCGTGCCGGCGACAATGTCGCGCGTCAACGCATCCACCCAGTCGTTGCGCAGGCTGCCGACCAGGGTGAGGTTGCCGATCTTGAGCTGGTCCTGGACATAGAGGCCGGTCTGGATGTTGTTCTGGCCAGTCTTCATCGTGACCGCGGGCGCTTTCACCGATTGCCAGTATTTCGGATCGAAGACGTCGAAACTGGGAACATCGGAGAAATCGATACCCGTGGACTGGGTCAACCAGGACCGCTGGTAATCCAGCCCGAACAGGAGCGTGTGATCGACCGGGCCGGTCGAGAACTTCACCTGGGACTGCGTATCGATGTCGACCTGCCACATCTGGTCATGGTCGTACCAGCGGTAGCGGTTCAGGGTCCTTTCGTCAGGATCCAGCCCGGCGAAGCTGGTGAACAGCGACCCGACATGGGCATCCAGATAGCCGAAGCGCATGTTCTGGCGCACCGTCCAGGCATCATTGACCCGGTGCTCCAGCGCGTAGCCGAGGTTGTACTGTTCGCGCGCATACGTGTTGTAGCGCGGGTCGCCGGTGAAAGTGCTCGACGAGATGTGCCCATTCGGATTCGGCAGCACGGTGCCCCGCGATGGCAGCTGATAGTACAGCCCCAGATCGGGTTCGTACTGATAGCTGCCGAGAATCGTGAAGGTGGTATCGTCGTTCGGCTTCCAGGTGAAGGTCGGGGCGATGGCGACGCGCCGGTCCTGGGTATGGTCGACCTGGGTGTCGGCGAGCCGCCCCAGCCCGGTGACCCGGTACAGGAACTTCCCGTCCGGATCGATCGGGCCGCCGACGTCGAACGCACCCTGGAGG
Organism: Inquilinus sp.; assembly: GCF_057815775.1. Taxonomy (NCBI): domain Bacteria; kingdom Pseudomonadati; phylum Pseudomonadota; class Alphaproteobacteria; order Rhodospirillales; family Rhodospirillaceae; genus Inquilinus; species Inquilinus sp. The sequence goes on along the minus strand of NZ_JBYRFX010000717.1, from coordinate 8,544 downwards.
TGGCCGAAATTGCCGACCTGCAGTTGCACCTCATGCAGCGGTTCCGATGGCGGACGCTTGCTGACGAGATCGATGATGCCGCCGGGCGCCGCCTGGCCATACAGGACCGAGGCCGGCCCGCGGATGACGTCGATCCGCTCCAGGAAATACGGGTCGAACTGGTTGACGCCGTACGAGCCGTCGGACAGCCGCAGCCCGTTGAGGTACTGATCGACCTTGAAGCCGCGCAGGTAGAGATAGTCCGCCCTGCTCTGGCTGTCGTTGCCGCCCGTGACACCGGGCACATAGCCGACGGCCTGGGCCACGCTCTGCGCACCCCGGGCCCGGATTTCCTCCTGACCGACGACTGAGATCGACTGCGGCGTCTCGATCAGCGGTGTATCGGTCTTGGTGCCGACGGCACTCTGTGTCGCGACATAGCCGTTGAGCGGGCCCCAGGCCGTCTGCTGGCCGCCCTGCACCACGATCGGGGCCAGATCGCCGGATGCGCTGGCACCCGCCGCCGGTGCCGTCCCCGCCTCGGCCGCTTCCGGCTGGTACACCGTCACCGCGCCGGGGGCGGAGAAGCGATAGCCCAGGCCGCTGCCCGCCAGCAGTTGGGTCAGGGCGTCCGCCCTGGAATAGGTGCCTTTCAGGCCGGCGGACTGGCGCACCACCGCGGCGTCATAGTCCAGGCGCAGGCCGGACGCCCTTGCATAGGCCGCGAGGGCGGACGCCAGCGGTTGGGCCGGAATATCATAGGAAACGGCGGTGCGGTTGGCCTGGGCCGGTGGCACCTGGGCCCGGGCGGCAGCCGTCCAGGCCGGCTGCAAGAGCAGGGTCAGCGCGATGACGCTGACGCAAGCCCGATCAAAACGCTGGAACACCATCCCCCGCCCCCGTCTTTCCGCAAAATGCTGCGAATGAGTATCAAGAACTTTAAGTACATGCAATCCATTCTCAATTGCATGGAACGTATTCGTCAGACGTGTGTTGCCGGGCCGTCTTTCACTGGAAATCCGGGACAGCGGCACTCATCGCCCACCCTCCCCGGCGGACGCCCAGCCCGACAAAGCGGGTCGCTCAGATCTTCGATCGTTTCGTCGTCACATCCGCCGTCGCCCAGTCGTCATCCTGTTCGGGCACGGCGACGACGGGTCGGGCCAGGGAGGTCTGGGCCAGGGAGGTCTGGACGGACGCCTTCAGGGCGCGTGCATGGCGCGTCAGGAACGGGCACTTCCCGACCTCGGGCGCATCGCCGTCGGGCAGGAAATACTGCTTCCATTCGCGATTGGTCGGGTCGCCATAGACGCCGAGGTCGGAATGCGCCGACACCCCGTCCCATTTCAGCAGCCGGTGCCGGACCGAGGACCGGGCCTGGGCGCCGATTTCCTTCTTCGTGATCGCGTCGATGAACACGCTTCTCGGCTGGAACAGCAGGATGACCCCGGGGCCGAGGTTGCGGCTGCGGCGCCGTTCATAGGTCGGGCTGCAGCCGACCACGAACATCTGCAGGTTGCTGAAGGTGAATTCCCATTCCGCGTCGGACGGGTCCAGCATCTGCTCGTATTTCGTCAGCTCCGGATCATGGTCGTGCAGGTACTGCAGCACGTCCCAGCAGAAGTAGCGGAACTCGTCATGGGTGAAGGCCTCGTCCTTCGGCTCGAAGAAGACGGCGAAGTTGTTCTTCTGGTTTTCGAGGCTGGCGGACAGCTCGGCGAAGCGGGCCATGGTGGCCGGCAGATGGCTGAAATCCGTGCCGGAGGCGTAGGTGTAGAACATCTCGCCCCGGCGCTCCGCCTGCGTTCCGAAGAAGCAGGGGAAGGCCGGGTGGATGACGTTCTCGCGGAACTCCTCATAGGCGGCGACCAGCCAGGGCGGCGGCTCGGTGATGCCGACCTGCTGGCCGACCAGCACCCGCTCGGTCCAGACGCCGTTGGTCATCTCGGCGTCAGTGTCGTTTTCAGCCGTCATGGCGGTCACATCCCTCTGCACGCCGTCCTGGTCGGGCCAGGCGGCTGTCCTCCGGTTTCGACTGACGTCAGCGTGCCGCGGCGGCCGGGACGGCCTCGTCCGGCGCGGTCCCGTCCAGCAGGGACTGGATCCAGTCATCCGGGATGATCGGCTGGTGGTAGGTGCACTCCTCGGATTCGATCGTGGAGCCGTGCAGGCGCCCCTCCGGCACCAGCACCATCTCGCCGGGCTCCAGGTGCAGCGCCATGCCGAGATTGCCCCAGAACACCATCTTGCCCGACTCGATCACCACCAGCCGGTGGTCGTTGTGGACATGGGTGGTCGAGCACATCTCGCGCGGCTCGACGAAGGTCTCGCGGTCGATGTCCGGGCGCTCCGCCTGGATCCGCCGGTCGATGGCGTGAGCGTAGCCGCGATAGGTCTCGACCGCGGACAGCCAGCGCAGCTGGTCGCCGATATCGGTCCGGGCGCAGGCGGCCAGCACCCGGGCGGCGCTCAGCCCTGCCGCGACCTGCTGCAATCCGTCATCGCCGTAGCGCTCGGCCACGGATTCCAGCAGCCGGGCGAAGCGGATGCCGAGATTCTCGAGCGCCGCGCCGGTGGCCTGGTTCAGGCCGGCATCGCTTTCGACGTTGAGCCGCGCCGCCGCCTGCCCGACCAGGCAGCCGAAGCCAAGCCACTGCGCCTCCGCGGCGAAGGCGGCGCCGTACAGGGCCAGCGCCTTGTCCGGCCGGCTGGCCAGGGCGTGCAGGAAGTTACAGGAGGCGAGGCTGCTGGACAGGTAGAACTGCCAGTAGGAATGCTCGCGCTTGGTCACGCCGCAGCGCATCGCCAGGCGATGCAGGGTGCGGTCGCCGGGAGCCTCGGGGCTGAGCTGCGGCCGAGCCGCCGCGGGCAGCAGGTCGAAATAGCCGGTCGCGGCCGCACCGCCCAGGGCGTAGCGCTTGGACGGGGCGAGCGACCAGTTCTGGATCAGCGCGAACCGCAGGCCTTCCTCGAGATAGTCAGCCTTCACGAGGAGTTCGAGCATGCCGCCCCAGAAGCCGGCTTCGGTCTGCAGCAGGTCCTGCAGCTGGGCCGCGATGTCGGCCGCACCCGTGGCCTCCACCGGCACGTCGCAGAGGAAGTTGAATGCGAAATTCTCGAGATACGGCCGGATGCGGCTGCCCAGCATCTGGTTCTGTTCGCCATAGAACTGGCGATAGCTGTCGATCGTCTCGGGCTCGTTGTCGCGCGGCAGCCGCGCGACCTTCAGCTCGTTGATCGACAGCAGCAGCCGGTTGGCGGCGAGGAAGGGCAGCCGGGTCACCGTCTTGGCGCTGACCGCCTTGCGGTATCCGATGAAGGCCAGGTCTTCCGGCCGTACCGGGCGCCGGTAGAAATCCTCGTCGAGCTCGAGCTCCTCGACCTCCGCGCTGCGGAAGGGATGCTGCCCGGCGAACTGCTTGATCAGCTCGACGATCTCGTCGCGCTGGGGCAGGTGCTGGGCGAAATCGAAGATCCGCTGGGGATGGGTGGCCATGATGCGTCACGTCCTCTTGCCGGCCGGCCCGGCGGTGCGGTGGCGCGATCGCCGGCCGCCAACCCGCTGCAGGGCAGACCTTGTGTGTGCGGGCCGGTGACACCGGCCCCGTCGATCGCCTTGGCTACCGTCAGGTGGCTATGCGCGTCAGATGGCTGTGGGTGGAGTGTGGGGGCGGCCCGGCTAGCGCGTTGCGGCGTGCGGAACGACCGGGTCGCCCCCCGTGGACCGCGATCGCCCGGCCGCCTCGGTCAGGGCGCTTTCGACCAGCGCCACCACCCGGTCGCGTTGGTCGGCGATGAAGAAATGCCCCCCTTCGATCATCTCGATCCTGTGGGCACCGGAGAATTCGAGCGACCAGTCGGACAGATTCTCCGGGATCTGGGAGATCTTGTCCCCGGTCCCGCTGAGAACCAGGAGGGGCGAGGCCAGCGGCAGGCGCTGGGACGGTCTTTCGTAGGTCCCGCACAGATGGAAATCGGCCCGCAGGGTGGGCAGCACGAGATCGAGCAATTCGCGGCTGGCGAACACTTCCGCCGGCGTGCCGCCCAATCGGTGCAGTTCCCGCAGCACGTCGTCTTCCGGGCACGTCAGCCAGTCGGGCTCGCGGTCCCGCCGCGCCGGGGCCTTGCAGCCGGAGGCGCCGAACCAGAACGGGGTGTGGCCGGTGCGCTCGCGGATCGCATGGGACAGTTCGAGGCCGACCAAGGCGCCCATGCTGTGGCCGAAGATCGCGAAAGGCTGCGCCAGATAGGGGCGGATTTCCGCCGCCAGCCGGTCGACCAGCGACGGCCAGTCGCGCAGCACCGGTTCGCCATGCCGCGCGCCATGCCCCGGCAGGTTGAGCGGGACCGGGTTGATCCAGGACGGCAACCGAGCCTTCCAATCGTGAAAGGCCCCTGCGCCGCCCCCGGCATAGGGCAGAAGAAGCAGGTTGACCGTCGTCATGCCGGGATGCCTCGCACCACCGACGGACTCACCTGGAGGCGCTTCGGGTCACGCGGCATGAGTCTCTCGTCCCTTCTCCAGTTCACGCGCCTTCTCCCTTGGCGAAAGGAAGGCCGCGCTGCGCTGTCGGCCGCCCGAATGGCCGATCCTCCCGCGCGGAGCGCAGGCGGACGCCAATGAGGTTTGCGCGCCCACTCATAATGCGAATTGTTCTCAATTGCAAGAGTGCCTGTATGACCATTCGTTTCGGCCGGCCTGCCGCCGACTGCCCCTCGGTCGGGACAACCGGCGACACCCGAATCGCGTCCCTTAGGCCGCCTCGCCGGCCTGGTCGGCATCCTCCTCCGCCAGCAGCGCGCCGACGGCCTGGAGCAGGGCCGGGTCGCGGATGATGTCCATATGCCCGGCAGACAGGACACCCTTGCCATGCACCCGTCCCCGCGTGTGCGGCTGCCAGTCCATCAGCTCCGGCTGGTGCACCGCGGTCTCCTCCGCCCACCAGGTCGTCACATCCGCCGAGATCACCGGCAGCCGGTAGCCCTTCAGCAGGAAGTTGTGGTGCCGGTACGCCGTCATCACCGCGTGCAGGAAATGGTCGTCCAGGGCCTGTCCCGCCCGCGACAGCCAGTCCGGATCGAGCACCTGGGCGAAATGCGCCCGCGCTTCGGCCAGGGTCGGCTCCTGGTCCCCGCTGTCCAGCGCGTCCGGCGCGGCCACGGCCAAGGTGTCCACCAGGCCCAGGAACGAGACGTCCTGCCCCTGCTGCTCGAACACCGCCGCCATCTCGACCGCGAGCCAGCCGCCGAGGGACCACCCCAGCAGGCGGTAGGGTCCTTCAGGCTGGATCACCCGGATCGACCGCACATACTCCTCCGCCAGGGCGGTGAAGCTGGCGGCGCGCCAGCCGATATCGCCGATGACGGGGGATTGCACGCCGTAGAGCGTGGCCGATCCCGCCAGGTCGCCGGCCAGCTCGCCGTATTCGACCGCCAGGCCGTAGCTGGGATGGATGCAGAACAGGGCGGGGGCCCCTGCCGCATTCATCGGCTGGACGCTGCGCGGGGCAGCATCCTTCCGCCCGTCCAGCTCCGCCGCCAGGGACGACAGCAGCGGGTTGGCGAACAACAGGGCGAGGGTGAGCTGCGGCAGACCTTCCCGCTTGGCGACGGCGACCAGCTTCAGCGCCTTGATCGAGTCTCCGCCGATCCGGAAGAAGTTGTCGGTGATGCCCACGGCGGGGAGCGACAACACCTCCGCCCACACCGCGCACAGGATCCGCTCCGTCTCCGTCCGCGGCGCCTCCATCGCCGATGCCGTGATCTCCGGCTCCGGCAGCGCGTTGCGGTCCAGCTTGCCGTTCGGCGTCAGCGGCAGACGCTCCAGCACCACGATCGCCGACGGGATCATGTGCTCCGGCAGGTCACGGCCTAGGGCCGTCCGGATGGCGTCCGGGTCCACATCGCCGGTGACGTAACCGATCAGCCGCTTGCTCTCGCCTGCGCCCTTCAGCGCGACCGCAGCTTCCTTCACTCCGACACAGCCCCGCAGACCCGCCTCGATCTCGCCCAGCTCGATCCGGTAGCCGCGCAACTTCACCTGATGGTCCAGGCGGCCGAGGAACAACACCGTGCCATCCGCCCGCATCCGGCACAGATCGCCGGTCCGGTACAGCCGGCTGCCCGGTTCGCCATACGGATCCGGCACGAAGCGTTCCGCCGTCAGCCCGGGGCGGTTCAGATAGCCCCGCGCCACGCTGTCGCCACCGACGCACAGCTCGCCCAGGCCGCCCGCCGGCACCACCGCGCCGTCACCGTCCAGCACCATCGCGCTACGGCCGGGATACGGCCGGCCGATCGGCACGATCGTCTCCGACGCATCCGATGGGCTCGTCCGGTGGTACAGCGACGACATCGTCGTCTCGGTCGGTCCATACCGGTTGTCCAGCCGGACATGGCCGAGCGGACTGGCCGCCCAGGCCTGCAGGCTGTCGCCGGGCAGGAATTCGCCACCCACCGTCACCCGTCGCAGCGCCGGCGCCGCAGCCGGCATGACGCGCAGCCATTCCTGCCAGAACGAGGTCGGGATGTCGGCGACGGTTAGCTGTTCCGCCAGCATCCAGGCGGTCAGCTGCTCCGGCGTCCACATGGTCCGGCCACGCAGCACGACCCGGCCGCCGGTGACGAGGACCGGCAGCATCTGCTCGGACCCCGCATCGAAGTTGATGGTGGAGAACTGCAGCGCCGCGTCGCTGCCGACATAGCCGAAGGCCGGGATGAAATCGTCGAGATGCAGGCTGAGCGAGCCATGGCTGATTGCCACGCCCTTCGGCTTGCCGGTCGAGCCCGACGTGTAGATCACATAGGCCAGCTGCAGCGGATGCAGCGGCGCATCCACGAAGGGTTCCGCAGCCTCGGCCAGATCCTCCAACACCACCAGCCGCTGCCCCGCCAGCAGGCCGGACAGCGCTTCGGCGCTGTCCCGGTCCGCCACGATGCAGTGCAGCCCGGCATCCGCGATCATGTCGCGCAGACGGGCCTCGGGATAGGACGGGTCCAGCGGCACGAAGGCACCGCCCGACCGCAGCACGCCCAGCAGCGACGCCACCATGCCGACCGAACGCTCGACGCACAGGCCGACGCGGACATCCGCCGCCACGTAGAGCCGCTGCAGCGCCGAAGCCACCCGGCCTGACAGATCCGCCAGCCCGCCATAGCTCAGCCGCTGCTCGTCACAGACCACCGCCGTCGCCGACGGATTCAGCCCGCACTGCTCCAGCACCCGTTCGGTCACCGGCCGGAAGGCATAGCCCTGCCGCACCGGCGTGATATCCGCCCCACTCAGCACGATATCGCCGAGGCGCAGATCGGCCTCGGAGGCCAGTTGCTCCAACACCTCGAGGTAATGGCGACGCAGCGCCGCCACGCTCGCCGACGACACCCGCTCACCGTCCCAACCCCAGCTCACGGTCGTTTCCGTGCCCGGCACGATCGCCAGTGTCAGCGGGTAGTGGGTCCAGCCCGACGTCGCCATGTGGCGCGGTGCGAGGTCGCTCGCCGCCGCACGCATCGCATCGTCGATCGGGTAGTTCTCGAACACCACCAGGCTGTCGAACAGGCTTTCACCCGCCTGCCCTGCCCAGCGCTGAATCTCCGACAGCGGCGTGTGCTCATACTGGCGCAGCTCGCTGTTCCGATCCTGCAGCTGTCGCAGCCAGTCCGACACGCGTGCGCCGGGATCCAGGAGCACCCAGACCGGCAGGCTGTTGATGAACAGGCCCAGCATCCGGTCGGACCCTGCCAATTCCGGCGGGCGCCCCGACACCGTCGTGCCGAACGCCACCTGGCGCCGGTTGCCGTAGCGCGACAGCAGCACCGACCAGGCGCCCTGCATCAGCGTGTTCAGCGTCACAGCATGACGCTGCGCCACAGACCGCAGACGCGCATTCAGATCCTGCGGCAGTTGCTCATCCAGCCGGTGCGTCCCGGGTTCGCCGGCCGCCCGCGGCTCCAGGCTTTCCAGCAGGCCCGCCGGCTCATCCACCTCGGACAGCCGCTCGCGCCACCAGCCCTCTCCATTGCCCTGGCGTGCGAGCCAGGACACGTATCGCCGGTACCGGGGAACGACAGGCATCGCGATCGGCGCCCCCCGGCGCAGCGCCTCGTAGGCGGCACCGACCTCGCCCAGCAGCTGTGACGTGCTCCAGCCATCCATCAGCACGTGATGGTGGGTCCAGACCAGGTCCGATCCGCCATCCGGGCGGGTAAACAACGTCACCCGCATCAGCGGCGCGGCGGACAGGTCGAAGCCGCGTGCCAGATCCTGTGCCCGCCAGGCCGAAAGCCGATCCTCGAAGCCGGCCTCGTCTGACGAGTCATGGGCCGACCAGTCCTGCAGCTCGATCGGCCGGGACGCCGAGTGCCGCACCACCTGCAGCGCGTCGCCGGCGTGCCGCCATTCGAACCCGGTGCGCAGGATATCATGGCGGGCCACCGCCGCATCCCAGGCCCCCCGCAGTGCGGTCACGTCCAGCACCTGCGGCAGCGACAGGTGCAGCTGGTTGACATAGACGCCCTCGCCCGGGCGCATCAGGCTGTGGAACAGCATCCCCTGCTGCGCCGGGG
>NZ_JBYRFX010000716.1:0-19445 GCF_057815775.1 Inquilinus sp. | reverse complement strand
AAAACCCGGCCCTGGCCGGCCGGGTTTCAGAAGGAAAACGGAATGGCCACTCGCCGAACGAGTGACGGTTTGAGCCACATCCAGCGCCTACCGAACGGCGACTGGCATCCGGAGGCGATCAAAGCCCAGGTCCGCATGCGGCTGGACGATGACGGGGTCCGTTGGACCCTGGGTCGTCTGGCCCTTGCGGCGGGACTGCCCGCCTTCGCCTGCCGGCACGCTATCTGGCGGCCGCATGAGGGGGGCGAACTAGCGATTGCCGCGCTGCTCGGCCTTGCCGCCCAGGACATCTGGTCGAGCCGGTTTCGAGTTGATGGATCGCGGATACCACGTGTTCGCTCCGGGTCGGAATCTACGCGCCGGGCCTCCCCCCGTCATTGTGAAAATCAGGAGGCGGCATGAACACGGCAGCCGTTTCCCTCGTCACGGCATCCGCACGCACTCGCGGCTTGATCGCCGTGACCAGTGGCGTGGTGGCCTGAGATGACACGCCGTCCCAGTCCAACTGTGGCCGACCCGGCGCAGACCAGTTTTTTCGATGTCCGGACGTCGCCGGCACACCTCGCTGATCTGGATGCCCGCGTTCGCGAGGCGCTGGGTGAAACGCTGGGGGCTGTGAAGTTGCGCACGGGCATGGACCGGCACGACGTCACAGCGGAGGTCAACCGCCTGCAGCCGCATGAGCGTGAGTTGACCAAGAACATGCTGGACCGCTGCGCCGCGCCCTCGGCCGCGGATTGGCAATTGCCGGCATGGCGTCTGCCGGCCCTGTGCCGCGTGACTGAAGACTATCGGCTGTTGAGCGTGCTTGTCGAAGCCTGCGACCACAAGGCGGTGCCCTCCGAAGCCGCCGCCTTGGGGGAACTGATGGTGCTGGAGCTAGAGGAGCGACGCCTGCGCGGCAGGATGGAGGCGCTTCGCAAGAGCCTTCCCCAGGAGGCCATGGAATGGGCGGCCCGGGAAGCCGCCCGGAGGGCTGGGTGATGTCGGCCGGGTGGTTCACCGCCCGCCAGCTCGCCGACGCGCGGCATTCTGGACTGCCCACGACGGAACGCGCGATCCAGCTTCGTGCCGACCGCGAGGCGTGGCCCTTCCGCGAACGTCTCGGTCGTGGGGGCGGTCGGGAGTATCCCGTCAGCGCGCTGCCGCAGGCAGCGCGTGGCGAACTGGCGCGACGCGCGTTGCAGGTGAAGCCGGCTGACACTGCCGTCGCCATCCTTTTTTCGAATGCTCCCCAGGCAGTTGGCATCTTGAAGGGGTGGCAGCGCACCGCGATGGACGCTCGAGCCCTGTTGGTCACCGAAATTGGGCGCCTGCAGGCGACATCGCAGATATCGCGCAGTCAGGCTGCAACGCTAATCGCTGAGCAGGCGCGCGCGGGCGCATTGCGGCCCGATCTAGCCGAGGCTGCGCGCGTTGCGAATGCCCGCGCCGGGACCGCCGGAGGACGAACCCTATCCTACCGATCTTTGATGCGATGGGCCGAAACCGGCGACAAGGCTGGAGCCAGCGCTCTTGCCCCGCGCGAGGCCGCCCCTATCCGGCCGGCCGTCCCGGAATGGGCCTCCTCCTTTTGGCGCCTCTGGGCTCAACCGCAGAAGTGGTCGATCGCCCATTGCCTGGACAAGCTGGGCGAGACGCTCCCGCCCGACGTCGCGCTGCCTAGCTACGACCAGGTCAAGCGCTTCCTGCGCCAGATGTCGGTCCTCGACCGCAACCGCGGCCGGATCGGACCGCGCCAGCTCAAGACGATGCGGGCCTATGTGACTCGCGACTTTGCTGATCTGTGGCCGACCGCGATCTACGTCGCGGATGGCCATACCTTCGACGCCGAGATCGCGCACCCGGCGCATGGCCAGCCGATGCGTCCGGAGGTGACCATCGTCATCGACGTCGCGACCCGCGTCATCGTGGGATGGTCGATCGGCATTGTGGAAAACACCTGGGGTGTCGCGGACGCGATGCGCCAAGCCTGCCAGAACCGGGGAGTGCCGGCGCTCTGGTATGTCGACAACGGCAGGGGCTTCAACAACGCCTATTTTGACGGCCCGCACACCGGCTTCCTGCCACGCCTGGGCGTCCACAAGGAGAACTCCCTCCCATACAGCTCCCAGGCCCGCGGTGTGGTCGAACGCGCCCACCAAAGCTGTCTGGTGCGGGCGGCGAAGGAGCTGCCGACCTACATCGGCGCCAAGATGGACGTGGAAGCGAAGAACCGCATCCACAAGCTGACCCGCGCCGACATCAAGTCGATCGGCCGATCCCGGCTTCTGATGTCCTTTGACGACTTCCGCAAATACATCGCGCTTCACGTGGCGGCCTACAACGGACGCCGCCATTCAGAGCTGGGCATGTCGCCCCTCGACCGCTGGGAAAAGCTCCTCCGCGACCAGCCCGACACGATGATCGACCGGCTGACCGATGCCGAGGCCCTGGACGCCTTCCGGCCCTATGTCGAGCGCGTCGCCCGCCGTGGGCAGGTTGAGCTTTGGACCAATGTCTATTTTCTCCGCGACCTCGAACACCACCATGGCGAGACGGTGCATGTCGGTTTCGACATCCACGACGCCAGCCAGGTGTGGGTCCGCAGCACCGACGGCCGCCTGATCGGCATCGCCAAGCTGGACGGCAACAAGGTGCCGTTCATGCCGATCCTGACCCGCGCCGAGCGTGAGCAGCAGATCCGCACCAAGGGCCGTCGCAACCGCCTGCTGGCTGACCTCTCGGTGGTCGAGTCGGAGCTGACCGGCGGCGCGCCGCTGATCGAGCACGCCCCGCAGCAGACGGTGGACGAGGTGTTCATCGCCACCGCTCGGCGGCAGATCGATGCCGTTAGCCGGATCGAGGCCGTGCCCGCCGCTAACGCCGGCCGGGAGGCCGCACGCCCGATCTTCTCCACCGACCACGACCTCGCTGGCTGGCTGGCCGCGAACCCCGACCAGGCCACCGCCAGCGACCTGGCCTGGCTCAAACCCCGCCTCGCCGACCCCGGCTTCGGGCTGCTGCTCGATGCCTGCGCGATCGATGTCGAGGCCCTCCGCTCCCTGTGCAGAGAGGCTGCCTGATGAAACCCGTCTTCGTGCCCAAGATCTCCAACGTCATTTCCTGGCTGGCGGCCATCGAGGCGCTGAAAAACCGCGGTGCTTCCGAAAGCTGCATGATGTTGGTGGACGGGGAGCCGGGCCTCGGCAAGACCCGCACAGCGCAGTGGTGGGGCACGCAGTCCGGGGCCGTCCAGGTCCGGGCGAAACAGGGCTGGACCCATAGCTGGTGCTTGCAGGATCTGTACGAGGCGACTTCGGGGAAGCCGGCCACCACGCGGTCGACCAGCGTCCTGTTCAAACTGCTCTGCGACGCCCTGACCGAACGCCAGGTCCAGGCCCAGCGTACCGGCAAGACCATCGCGATCTCGATCGACGAGGCGGACCATGCCGTCGCCGGCGGCAAGGACGTGGTCGAGGCGATCCGCGACATCACGGACACCTTGGAGATCCCGACCATCCTGGTGGGCATGGATCGCGTGGCGAAGCGGTTGAACCGCTATCCGCAGGTGGCATCGCGCATCCCGGCATCCCAGAGGGTGCACTTCAACCCGCTGACTCTCGGTGACGTGCGGTCGGTGCTCTCCGCGGTCTCCGATGTCGAGGTCAAGGATGACCTGATCGCCTTCACCCATCGCGCCTGCGGCGGATACACCCGCGAGCTGAAAGAGGCCATCGCCTCGATCGAGCGCTTTGGCCTGCGCCAGTCGGGCAGCCCGATCGGGGTCGAGGCGATGCGCGGCCAGACCTTGCTGCACGATCGCGCCACCGGCGCTCCGATCGCGGTGGCCTGAGCCATGGAGCCGCTGCTGGAGATCCTGTCGGGCGCCGATGCCTGCCTGACCCTGGATGAGCTGGAATCCGCAACGGGCCTGACCTACCGCCAGGTCTGCCGCCGCCTGCGCCCTCTGGTCCGCGCCGGCTGGGCAAGCCGGGCCGACGTGGGGTGCTACTGCCTCACACCGGCCGGACGGGACGCATGGGCCACTCAGGCGCCGCTCCCACCCGAGATCGTCATCGCCACCGCCCAGACCACCCGTGTCGACAGCAACCGCGCGCGGCTGTGGGCGGCGATGCGCGCCGCCGAGCGGTTCTGCCGAGCCGACTTGATCCAACTCACGGCCAGGGATGAGGCGGACGCCGCGCTGCTCGAACGCGCCGCTCGCGCTTACATGGCCTCGCTGCGAGAGGTTGGCTATCTCGTCCGCCTGCAAGGCACCGTGCGGGTGAACCCGAACGTCCGCGGCCAGACCCGCTGGCGCCTGGCATGGAACACCGGGCCGTTGGAGCCGCGGCTCCAGAAGAAGGACGGGAGGCGCGTGTTCGATCCGAACCACGGCTGCTTCTACACATCCCGAACCCCCGTGGGGCTGGCATGAGCCCGGCCGTCATCGAGCGGCTCAAGGCCGAGGTCGAGCGCCTCGGCACCAAGCAGGCTGGCGCGAATGTGATCGGCCGGTCTCGCACCGCCGTCTCGTTGGCGCTCGCCGGCCGCTATCCCGCGAAGAACACGGCGGAGTTCGAGGCGGCGGTGCTCGCCGCCTTCGACGGTGTCCGCTGCCCCTTTCTTGGCGAAACCGTCCGCCGCGACCAGTGCCGCGCCACCGCATCCGGGCGCTGCCCCACCCATTCCCCGCAGGCCGCCGCCGCATGGCGCGCCTGTCAATCCTGTCCCCATCGCCCGACCGGAGGAGAAGCCTGATGGCGACCCTGCTGTATCCGCTGTCCAATGAACTTCGCCGCCTGCGCCGCGAGCTGGAGACCCGTCTCAGCGCGCACCAGGCGATGAGCAGTGGCGACGTCCGCCGCATCATCGAGCACCTCACCGCTATGGAGACCGAGGCCGTCGGCCTGGAGGGCCGGCCGGACGCCAGCGTCTCGGCATCGGCACTGGACCTGGCCCGACGCCTCCAGGCCGCGGGGATATCAGGGTGACCCGCCTGATCGGCTGGTTCCTCCGCCGGCGCCGCCGGCCGGCACCGATCCCCAACGCCCATCTCCTCGTCCTGCACATCGAGCAGGCGACGCCATCCCGAAAGAGGAAATGACCATGACCATGGTCCTCCCTGCCGGAGCCCGCGCCACCGTCCGGCTCTTCCTGATCAGCGCGGCCCAGGAAGAAATCACGATCGAGCTGCCGGGCATCCGGTATCTGCCGCCCCTGGATGATCCGATGGATCCGATGGAGTTCCTGCGGCTGGTGCGCTGGCCCGGCCTCGGCCGAATCCGCATCCGCGGCACCTGGCGTTTCATGTCCGATCGCGAAGTCGACGCCTATCTGGCGCGCGAGGAAGGCGACGGTTTCAACCCGCATGGCAGCGGCCCGATGCCGGTGGAGACACGATAATGCCCCGTCGTCCTGCCCCGATCACGCCGGGCGAGATCGCCCATGCCCTCGGCCGCGCCAGCGCCGGCAGCAGCGGTGCCCAGCTCGCCGCGCTGTTGAAGCGCTGCCACCGGGATGACCTGGCCAAGGGGTTCCGCCAGTTTGGGCCGAACCTCGGTGAGGTGCTGGCTTTCGTCGCCGGCCGGCAGGAGATGCGGGCCGAGGTCGCCGCGGCACGCCTTCGCTCCGCCCGCCGGGCCGACCGCGACGATCGGCGATCTCCTCCCTTTGGCATCCCGACCGGGTTCCTCCTGGTCCGAAGCGACGTCTTGCAGACGCTGGCGGCAGGCGAACCGGTCTCCGCAGCGGAGGCCGACGATGCCCCGTAAGGCGACCGTCGATCCGGTATTCGACGTGTTTTGGGCCGCTTGTCCGAAGCGGCGGCCGAACCCTCGCGAGCGTGCACGACGCCTATTCAGCGCCCTGATCAAGGCCGGCACCGCGACCGCGGAGGAGCTGACTGCCGCGGCGCGCGCCTATGCGACCGAAATGCGGCTGCAGAGGACGGCCCCTCAATTCTGCTGGATGGCGTCGACCTTGCTCGGTGATGACCGCTGGCGGGATTACCTGCCGGGCGCCGATACCCAGGCGGACCCGATCGCGGCGGTACCGGCTGCCGATGACCAGCACCCTCTGGGCGGCTTGGTCGATCGTGTCGGCATCGGCCGCTGGACGACCTGGTTCAAGCCGCTGGCCGTTGACCGTGTCGAGGGACTGACCATCATCGTCGCCCCGTCGAGGTTCCATGCCGATCGCATCCGGTCGGACTATGAGCAGATGCTCCGGGAGCTGTGGGGCGAGATCGAGGTGCGGCCGTGACCGGCGCCAACCGGAACGTGATGCTCGCCAAGGTGCATGTCGCCAAGAAACAGCTCGGCCTCGACGAGGACACCTATCGCGATGTCCTGCGCCGGATGGTCGACCGCAACAGCGCCGCTGGGCTGGACGAGATCCAGCTCGAACGTGTCATCCGTGAATTCAAGCGCCTGGGCTGGAAGCCATCGGCCGATATGCGGGCCGGGCGCTCGAAGGTCGGCCGACTCATCCGCGCACTGTGGAAGGAGGCGTCCCGCGAGAAGTCGGAGGCGTCCCTCCGCGCCATGATCCGGCGCGTCCTCTGCCTGGACGAAACCGTTGTCCCAGATCCCGACATGCTCAGCGCCGGCGACGCCTCCAAGGTGGTCGAGGCGCTCAAGGCGATGAAGCGACAGACGACCAAAACCGTATGACCGCGATGCCCGTCTCCTCGGAATACTTCCCCGGCCTGCTCTACGACCTCGCCTGCGCCGGCTACGTCCGTGAAGCGCGGGCGCTGGCGAAGGTCTGGGGCGGCGGCAAGCGCTACATTCCCGGCGTCGAACACGTGCGACCCACGTCGCCACTTGTCGGCATCATCGGCCTCGATGCCACCCGTCTGCTTGCGGAGCAGCACGGGCCAGGACACAAGCTGATCCCCCGTGCTGCCGGCGACGGTGCCTTGGTGCGCGAGATCCTGCGCCATCCCGGCGGCACGCGAGCCTGCGCGCGGGATCTGAACTGCACTGAGGAATGGGTCCGTCGGGTGCGCAAGCGCCGGCTGGACGGAAGAGGTCCACAAAGCGACCTCTTTGGCGGGCCAGGGAATGAAGAGGCTGCGGGCTAGCTGCAGCATAGTGGTAGAATGTGCCCCCTGCTGGTTCTGCGTGGCGACAGATGATTCGGTGACAGAGTGAGCTTTGAGGATCGGACGAGGGGCACTGTTCTCGGCCAATTCGCCGACATCGCCGTCGACGTCAACGGATTGATCGTGCCGGGGCGCTCAGTCGAGAGTGTCCTCGCTCGTCATACCTGCCCTCTTGTCGTCCACAACGATGACGAGACGTTTAAAGTCTCGCTTTTCGGTTCCGCGACGCCGGTCCGCTACCGCGGTCATGAAATCCTGCTCACGACACAACACCAGCTCAGCGCGATCGATGAGTCGCAAGTGGCGCTGCTCACCGACTGCGGAAGCCATGCCATCACATCGGCGGGGCGTCGCGGCTACACCCCCCGTGCTGATACGGATGCCTACGACATAGTCGCATTTGACTTTACTGAACCCTGCAAGGATCGGCCGGAGCTCAAGAAGCGATTCTTTCGACTGACCGGGGGGCCGCCCGATGTCCTGAATGTTGATATCCTGGCAATACTACTGACGGGTTATCCGTCAGGCGACCAGAATTACGACATCTTCGAGAACAACCATCTGGGTCTCGCTCGGCGCCAGGTAATTTGCCTGCCCGACGCGCAGCCGAGCGACGAGGTGTTGCTCCGTGTGAAAGCCTTGCAGCCTCTTACGAAGCATCCTGATGGCATGAGCGGCGGGTCAGCGTTTGTCATTCAATATGAGCACGGGAAGCCACGCGCCTATTTCGCCGGCCTTATCGTTCGAGGTGGAAAGGAGTTCTTCCACATTCTCAAGGCTGGCTTTGTAGTTCAGTTTCTGGACAGCGTATTCGACTGACCACCGATGGGGAGCGTTGCAAGCTTCGCTCCCTAATACCAAGGAATGGGCCTGCCGCGTGCGCGAGCGGCGACCGGAGGGAGACGGGCTGCAAGGCGATCCGTTTGGAGCCGGCGGCCAACTTGCCATGCATTTGGCTATGGCTGCCGGCTGACGCACCTGGCGAAGATGAGAAACGCGCCAATTGATTGGAAATAATTAATGTTCGGCCACCCGCTCCATGCGGATATTTAATACTCCATTTTAGATATGGCTTTCTCTGTCGATTCTGCAACCACAGAATCAATACTGACGCCTATCTCGGCCTTGATTTCCTCAAATCCTCTGGAATGGGATCGAGCGATGAAGAAATCTAAGCTACACCGAGCCGATGTCAAATTTCGGTCGATATCGGGAAGTCGATCCAATTCGTGTTTGTATCCCAATATGTGCGTGCTGCTACTCAGCGGCATATAAATGCCATCAAGTTCATCATCTCCACCGAACATGTAAAATGGGACTATCTTTTTCTCCGAAATCCCGATCACGACGCTGTCGGACAAAATATTCTCTGATTCAGATTCGATTTTCTTCCACTTGAACTCCCGGACCATATTTGCTCTGCCTTTTGGATTCAAATCCGATCTCAGGGAATTGTTATGGCCCTCACGTAAGGCATCGTTGAGCAGAGGGCTCTTCAATACCACCTGCGCAAACAGGGCTCCGTACTGCGCAAGAACAGATTTATTGTCATATAAAACAGTGCGCATTCGCTCCCGAAATTGTGCAATAGAAATTCCATTATTCCTAAAAACTGGACTATCGTCGTAAATTTTCTGAATGGACTCACGAAACCATTCGGCATTACTTCCGGATGAAAAAATTCCTAATACTCTGTCTTCGTCAGATATGGCGTCCGCAACGTAATTGGCAACGTCCGTGATGCCTGCGGCAAAAGACTTGCGCAAATTCGCGGTTCTAATGCTCAGGTGGCAAACCAGATTTATTATATCTTCGGTATTTTCTATATGTCCAGGAATTGCGTTCAGCATATTGAGATGCGATCTTCTCAATTCTCCTTCAAAGTTAGTTATTTTTTCATCAAGATTTGTCTTCTCTAATTCTGAAACAGGAGAGTAGTAAAAATCGTTTTCGAACGCCACGCGAGCCGTATTTGAGGGTCTGGTGTTGCGGCTGCGCTCGAATATGTGAATTTTATATTCATCATTTCTTTGCTTCGTTCCAAATTCTCTCAATATTGACTGAGGTATATAGTGCTGTTTGCGTCCTGCCATTTACGGGCTCCAAAAATTAGATTTCTAATGTCCGAGGTTGTCAAATTGATCCGCAATTTTAGGTTAATCTGGCGAAGAGTCTAGACGGTAGACGCGGGCGTCCCCACCGCCCAAACTCCGTCTTCTTTGGCGCTGGCGCTGAAGCGTCGTAGGCTTTCCGCACCATTGAGCACTTCTGACCCAACGATGTAGGGTCAATTCGCCGCCCCCGAGGCGGCGCTCTTATTCGGGCACCAGGCGGCCAAGCCGCCCTCTTCGGAGCCGTGCCCGACCATGCCCCGTTTATCAGCCCGAGACCTAGGCCCGAACGTCGCCGCCTTCCTCGATATGCTGGCCGTGTCGGAAGGCACCTGGAACATTGCCGGCAGCGACGACGGTTACGACGTGCTGGTAGGCGGAACCCTTTTTGCAGGCTATGCCGCGCATCCGCGGCAGCTCGTCTGGTTGCCGCGATACAAGATCAGTTCCACCGCGGCGGGCCGCTATCAGTTCCTGGCCCGCACCTGGGATGATCTGGCGGCCAGGCTGCGCGTGCCGGACTTCTCCCCGGCCTCGCAGGACCGCGCCGCTGTCGAGCTGATCCGGGGTCGCCGCAGCCTGGACGCAGTCAGGGCCGGCCGCCTCGGCGAGGCCGTCGACCGCTGCCGCAATATCTGGGCCAGCCTGCCCGGCGCCGGCTACGGCCAGCGCGAGCACAGCCTCGACCGGTTGCGTGAAGTCTATCTCGCCGCTGGCGGCACGGACTCCAGCAATCCCACCCACAAGGAGC
The DNA here is from genome assembly GCF_057815775.1 of Inquilinus sp. Lineage (NCBI taxonomy): Bacteria > Pseudomonadati > Pseudomonadota > Alphaproteobacteria > Rhodospirillales > Rhodospirillaceae > Inquilinus > Inquilinus sp. The sequence continues at coordinate 9,493 of NZ_JBYRFX010000716.1, read as the reverse complement.
GCACATGATCTCCCTGCGTCCCATCGTGATATGGGCGGCGGCCGTCGTCCTGCTGCTCGTCGGCATCGCTCAGCCGGCCTTTGCCGGCGACGGCGCCATGGTCGATTTCTCGCCCATCGCCGAACTGGTGCGGCAGTATCTGACTGTCGGCATCGACGCCCTACTCGGAGCTGTGCTCGCCTGGGCACTGCGATACCTGCATCTCTCCGGCAACGTCAAAGCCGAGGGACTAGCCGTCGATGCCCGCGAATTCCTGCATGCGACTGCCGTGCGGGGCCTGGACCGTGCCCAAAAGAAGATCGCTGGCTCGATCAGCGACGTGGATGTGGGCAACGCCGTGATCGCCAGTGCGCTGGCTTATCTGCAGTCCAATGCGAGAGGGGCGGTGAAGCGTCTCGGCGCCTCGCCCGATGAGCTGCGCCTGCTACTGGAAGCATTGAGGCCGGAGCCCGAGGACACGGTGCGGCCTGCGGCGCGTACCCCGAGCTGATGGACGGTTTCCTGGACGCCATGCGGCAGCACTGGCTGTGGGTCATCGGCCTGCTGACCATCCTGGCCAACCTGGTGCTGTTGGTGCTCGCCCAGCGCTTCGCCCTCAAGACCGACGTCGCCGCGCTGTCAGGGCGTGTCGAGCACCTGGAACGCGAAACCGTACTGATCGGCGAGCGCATGAGGCACATGCCGACCAGCGACGACATGAAAGCGCTGCAGGCCGCCGTGGCGGTGCAGAACGCGTCGATCGAGAAGCTGAACGCGAAGTCCGAGGCGCATACCGGCACGCTGAGTTCCATATCCGACCAGCTCGGCATGCTGACCAACCATCTGCTCGGGCGAGGCGGCCAATGATCCCGCTCGCCGAACGCTTGGCCGAGCATCGGCGCCTGGCCATCCTGCGCTGCCTCGCCGACTTGCCGGTCGAGGAACGGGAGCGCCTGCTGGTCCTAGCGCTGCTGACCCTGCTGCCGCAGGGCGCCGGAAATGTCTCGCTCATCCGCGATCTGACAGCCGACGCGGGCGCGCCGATCGTGCGGGACAAGATCCTGGCCCATGGCGCCTGGCTGCAGGATCACGGCCTGGCCGTCGCCGGCCGGGACCAGAGCGGCGTGGACACCCTGGCTGTCACCGAACGCGGCGCCGAGATTGCCGAAGGCCGGCGCACCTGGCCGGGCGTGGCCCTGGTCGCCAATGTCGACTGGCTCTGCGCGCGGCTGGCCAGCCTAGCCATGGCATCGAGCCGAGCCGACGTCGAGGCGGATATCCTGTTCCTGGTCGCGGCCGGCCTGCTCGATGTCAGCCTGACCGACGCCATGCTGGTGCTGACCGCTCGGGGTGGCGACGTCGCCATCGGCCGCGAGGTTGTCGCGGGCGTCCGCAAGCCGTCCTTCGGTGCCGTGATGCGCGCGGGCGCCGCTGCAGCTCGCTCGATCCTGGAGCGCTGACCATGGCACATGGCCAGGAGGTCAAGACTGCCGTCCGCGGCAGCTACATCTATGAGCGTTTGTCGCTGGAAGCCGCCGCCGACAAGCATGAGGTCGCCTTGGGCACCGTGCGGCGCTGGAAGGGCCTCGCCGCGGCCATGGGGGACGATTGGGACAAGGCCCGCGGTGCCGCGGCCCTGTCGACCTCCGGCGCGGGAATGATCGCCCAGATCGTGCTGGCCGACTTCCTCACGCTGCACCAGGCCACCATGGACCAGCTTCGCGACGAGAAGGACGTCCCGGCGCTGGACAAGGCGGAGGCGATCAGCCGGCTTTCGGACGCCTTCCACAAGACGATGGCCGCGGTCGCCAAGGCTGCGCCCGAGCTTGGCCGATACGCCGTCGCCACCGAGCTGCTGCAGTTGCTGGCCGTGTTCGTCCGCGATCGCTTCCCGCAGCACGGCGCCGCCATGGCTGAGGTGCTGGAGCCGTTCGCCGGCTTCGTCGCCGAGAGGTACGGCTGACGATGGCGAAGGGCACCGGACGGCAGACGAAAAAGGCCGAGTTCCTCCAGGCCATGGCGGCGCTGGCCGCCGAGGTGCGCCAGGAGATCGAGAACAGCGTCCAGGGGTTCAGCCCCGACCCGGTGGCGCGGAAGGAGCGGATCGCGCGGGCCGCGACCGATTTCGGCTATTTCTGCACGGCCTATTTCCCGCACTACGTCACCAGCGCCGCGAGCGGGTTCCACACCTGGCTCTACGCGACCCTGCCGGGGCTGATCCACAACCCGGCGAAGACGGCCGGCGCCCGCGAAGCCATCGCCGCGCCGCGCGGCAACGCCAAGACCACTCACGGCCAGATGTTCATCATCTGGTGCATCGTCTACGGGTACAAACGCTTCCCCGTGGTGATGTCGGACGCCAGCGACCAGGCCGCCGCCATCCTGGAAGGGATCAAGGTCGAGCTGGAGGTCAACCCGCGCCTGGCGCAAGACTTCCCCGACGCCACCGGCGCCGGCCGTGTCTGGCAGGTCGGGGTGATCGTCACCCGCAATCACGTCAAGGTGCAGGCGTTCGGCTCCGGCAAGCGCCTGCGTGGCGTCCGGCACGGCGCCTATCGTCCCGATCTGGCCTGGCTAGACGATCTCGAGAACGACGACAACGTCCGGTCGCCGGAGCAGCGCGACAAGCTGGAAGCCTGGATCGACAAGGCCGTTGAGCCGCTGGGGCCGCCCGACGGCTCCATGGACATGATCTATGTCGGCACGATCCTGCACTACGACGCCGTCCTGGCGCGCAAGCTTAGGAACCCGATGTGGCGGCCGACCATCTTCCGGGCCATCGTCCGCTGGCCGGACCGGATGGATTTGTGGGAGCGGTGGGAGGAGATCCTCCGCAACGACGGCGAACCGGCCGGCGATGTCTTCTACGCCGAGAACCGCGCCGTGATGGATGTCGGGGCCGAGGTGCTCTGGCCCGCGGTGCAGCCCTTCGTCCGGCTGATGAAGATCCGTGTTCGCATCAAGGTCGGGCCGTTCGACTGCGAGTATCAGAACGACCCGGTCAGCAGCGAGGACGCGCTGTTCGGCAAACCGACATTCTGGGTCTCGCGCTTGGCGCATTGGATGTTCTTCGGCGCCTGCGATCCCAGCCTCGGCAAGCAGAACCGCGGGCGCGATCCGTCGGCCTTGCTGGTCGGCGGCATGAACCGCGAGACCGGCGTCCTCGACGTGGTCGAGGCCAAGATCGCCCGGCGCCTGCCCGACAAGATCATCGAGGACGTGATCGCCCTGCAGCGGGAGTACCGCTGCCTCGTCTGGGGCGTCGAAGCGGTCCAGTTCCAGGAGTTCTTCCGAACCGAGCTGGTGCGGCGGTCGGCGCAGCGGGGCGTGCCGGTGCCGGCGATGCCGATCCTGACGAAGTCGGACAAGGCCCTGCGGATCGAAAGCCTGCAGCCGCACGTGGCCAACGGGCTGATCCGCTTCCACCCCGGCCAGACCGTGCTGCTCGACCAGCTGCGGCACTTCCCCAAGGGCGACCACGACGACGGGCCGGATTGCCTGGAGATGCTGTGGGTGCTGGCGACGGCGCGCCTCCGCATGGCCGCCGGCATCCAGCGAGCCTCGGGCCGGCCGCAGCCATACCAGGGATACGGACTATGACCGACCAGCAGACGGCGCCGGCTGGGAAGGCGCTCGCCCGGATGCCCGAACAGGCGACCGCGCGCCGCGACATCACCATCCTCGGATGGGGCGATATCCTTCGCCCCCAGGACGACATCCTCGCCCAGCGCAGTGTCGGCAAGGGGCTGAAGCTTTACGACGAACTGGCCCGGGATGGGCATGTCTCGGGGGTGCTCGACAAGCGCAAGCGGGCCGTGGTGTCGCGAGACTGGAAGGTCGAGCCGGGCGGCACCAGGCGCGCCGACAAGCAGGCTGCCAAGCTGGTCGAGCGGGTGCTCGCCGGCGAGTGGGGCCTCGCCTTCGACGGGCTGTGCCTCGACCTGCTCGACGCCCAGCTCAAGGGCTATGCGACCAGCGAGCTGATCTGGGAGCTGCGGGACGGCTTTGTCGTCCCGGTCGCGGCCAAGGCGCGCGACCCGCGGCGCTTCGTGTTCGACCGGGATTGGGAGATGCGGCTCCTGACCCCGGAAAACCAACTCGACGGTGAGAATCTGCCGTCGCGGAAGTTCCTGGTCCATCGCTTCGGCACCAGCTTCGACCCCTATGGCCTCGGCCTGGGGCACCGGCTGGTCTGGCCCTGCTTTTTCAAGCGCAACGCCGTCCAGTTCTGGGCGCTGTTCTGCGAAAAGTTCGGCATGCCGACGGCCAAGGGGACCTACGGTCCCGGCGTCGACCCCGACAAGCTGCTGCGCGACCTGTCCGGCCTGGCCCAGGACAGCGCGGTGGTGGTGCCGGAAGGCACGGTGGTCGAATTCCTGGAGGCGGCCCGCGCCGGTGGCGTCGACACCTATGAGAAGTTCCTCCGCTGGCTGGACGAGCAGATCTCGGAGGCCGTGCTCGGCGAGACCCTCTCGACCAACATCGGCAAGAGCGGCAGCCGGGCGGCCAGCGAGACGCACAACGAGGTGCGACAGGACCTGTGCGATGGCGACTGCGACGAGCTGTCGGCCACGCTGAACGGCCAGCTCATCACCTGGATCACCGAGGCGAACTATCTCGGGGCCGCGCCGCCGACCGTCTGGCGGCCGAGACCGGAAAACCGAAAAGAGGCGGCTGAAACCAGCAAGGCGGAGACGGACGCCAAGATCTCGGCCGTCGACTATGTCGACCGGATGCGGGCGGCCGGCTATGAGCCGGAGGATTCCGAGGCGGAGTTCGTGGACCAGGTCAACGGTCGCTGGTTCTTCGTCGGCAAGCCCGAGCCCGCCGCTCTGCCGCCGGGCCAGCAACCACAGCCCGCCGCCTTCGCGGCACCGGTCGCGCGGGACGCCGACGACGATCTGACCGACCAGATCGAGGTGGCTGGCGGGTCGGCGCTGGACGAGATGATCGACGCCGTAAAGGCCGCCCTGGACGAGGCGATCCGGCTGCGCGAGACGCCGGTCGAGTTTTCGGCGCGCCTGGCGCGGCTGGAATCGACCATCCCGATAGACGGCCTGGCCGAACTGCTGCGCGACGGCTTGGCCCTGTCCGCGATGACCGGCATGAGCGACCAGGCCGATGGCCGGTGAAGCCGTTCCCGTCTCGCTGACGCCGGTCCACTTCAGCGAGGCGATCGACTATTTCCGGAGCAAGGTCGATCTGCCGACCAATAGCTGGTCCGACCTGATGCACGGCGCCCATGCACGCGCCTTCTCGGTGGCTGGGGCCACGTCCGAGTCGCTGCTCGCCGACTTCCGCCAGTCGCTCGACCAGGCCATCGCCGCTGGCGGCACGCTGGAGACGTTCCGGGCGGACTTCGATCGCATCGTCGCTCAGCATGGCTGGAGCTATCACGGTAGCCGCAATTGGCGCAGCCGGATCATCTTCGAGACCAACACTCGCATGGCCTACAGCTCGGGCCGCTGGCAGCAGGCCCAGCGGCTCAAGGCGACCCGGCCTTATGCCCGGTACGTCGATGTCCACGACGAGCGCACCCGGCCGGAGCATTACGCCTGGCACGACGTGATCCTGCCGATCGATCATCCCTGGTGGAAAACTCACTGGCCGCCGAACGGCTGGAATTGCCGCTGCCATGCCCAAAGTCTGTCGGAGCGCGACCTCAAGCGCTACGGGCTGAAGGTCACGCGCGACCCGCCGGAAATCGAGTTGGAGCCACGCCAGGTCCGCGCGCCGGATGGCTCCTCCGAGACCGTCTGGACGCCAAAAGGCATCGACACCGGCTTCGGCTACAATCCCGGCGATAGCTGGATGCGCGGCGTCACGCCGCGCGAGCTGCGACAGCCGTTGCCCGATCCGACGCCGCCCAACCCGCCAGCGCCAGTTCGGCCCCCATCGCAGCTGGGCGCCTTGCCCGGCTCGACGCCAATAGCGCAGCCACCGCCGCTGCCCTCCACAGAGTTGCCGCCCGTGCCGAAGCTCCCGGCTGGCTTGGCAGAAGAAGACTATGTCCGCGCTTTCCTGCGGGAGTTTGGTGGAGACATCGGGCAGCCCGTCGTGTGGCGCGACCCCAGCGGCACCCGAACGGTCATCACTGACGAGCTGTTCCGCAATGACGACGGAACCTTCAAGATGACCAAGCAGGGCGGGGAGGAGTATCTGCTCGCACTCGCCGCGGCCCTGAAGGACCCCGACGAGATCTGGCTGCACTGGCTTGACGTCGCACCGCCTAGCCAGCCGCCAAACTACATCTTACGGCGTCGCTACGTGAGGCGGCTCGAAATGGACAAGCGGCGTGGCGGGCTGGCCGTGTTCGAGTGGTCGCCCAAAGGATGGGACGGTGCGACCCTGTTCGCGCGAACCAGTGCAGCCCACGTCGATGGAACGCGCTATGGCGTCCTGCTGTATCAGCGATAAGAGAACTCGGCCGGGCACCTGCCCCCCGGTCCACCCCGCGGCTTTCGGGCAGGCGGCCGGACCGACGGCGACCAAAAGGACTACCTACGACCGTGTTGGCCGTCCACGCTCACTTGCGCTCTCCGCGACAACTCGGCTTGTCACGCTTACCAAGCCGTCATCCACGAGATCTCTTGCCTGACGGCCGACCATAGGGAGGCCACCCTCTCGATGCCTGTTGAAAGCGGCGAGACAGGCGGCGGAGAGACCATCCCACCAACTCTCGCGCATGAAGACGTTCTCAAGATATTCGAAGGCCAAGCGCACCAGCGCCTCAGCTTTCCTGCTCTCTGGAAGGCGCGTGAAGCTGTGGACAAAGCGTTCGGCGGCACCATCAGGTTTGCCAACCCATCCGAATACCGCGACCGTTCGCCCATCCACCGCGGTGATATTGAGTGTTACCATCTCGGCTATTACAGGCTTAGAAAGTTCCTGTAAAATTGCACCGTCAAAGTCAAATTCTGGGGCAAATCCTCCGCAAGCGACAATCGGAAGCACGGAATCAAAGATCACTGCATAGTATTGAAATTTCGCGTATGCAGAGGTTTGATAAATCTCATCGTATACTTTTTTCCAATATCTGCTGTCTCTCAAGCCGACAATGTTGCCTGCGCGGAAAATTTGCAGCGTAAGCTGGAAATGCGCCTGCCGCTCAAATGCCCATCCACTGTCCAGGATCCGCATATTATCGATCATGGCAATGGCTCCGAGCTTTCTTTGCAATTCAAAAGCCACTGCCCGGAATGAGAAGAGGAATGCTGATTGCACGTCGAAAGAAATCGAATCTCCTTCGATTGGTTTGAACATGACAGTGTCATGTTCATTGCAGAAGCCTGGAAATGTAGAAGCGCGGCGGTTTCCTATTCTGCGCGGAGGTGGCCACGCATTGTCATCGAACAGACCGTCCCACTCAGGTAGAGCGCCATAGACATGGCCATTTTCTTGAATCGCTGCGAGCCCCCCCTTTCTCTGAACTGTGTGAGATGAAACAATTTTACGATCGCAGCCACCGGGAAACGAACAAACTCCCCGCTCCATGCTTTGTCGATGGAGTTTTTGGATCTCGTGCGGCCTAAGTGGCTGCTCTCTATGTCGATCGCGATGACAATGCTTGTATTTCTTTCCCGAGCCACACCAGCAACGTGCGTTTGGTCGCATATTCGGCTGTGGCTCGATCAGATCCCGAGCGACATCCTCAAATGCTTCCGGAATCGAAATCACCTATTGCCGCCTTCGTCTCTCTGAGCCAAGCGTTCAGCGCATCTCTAGCTGAACCTCATTCCAAGCGCGAGGACAAGCGGGACGCACGAGATGGCATGCGGCCACACCCGCGTGGGGATCGCGGGCTGTAGCCCCGTTAGCCCCCCGTTAGCGGCGATGCTATGCATGGATGGACAGGGTCGGTGCGGGGTGTCGGCGTGACCGAGCCATAAAGGGGCGGTCCTGACCCAACGACTAGGGTCAATTCGACGTCGCCGCCGCATCCTATCACAGACCTCGATCCCACCGATCGAGGTCCATGTGCCCAACGCTCCGCTCAACGCCTTCGACGCCTTTCGTGCCGGCACCCGGACGGATGCCAGCGGCGCGCGTGTCACCATCACCTCCAAGGACCTGTCCGCCTCGGCTGCTGCCTACGATCCTGCGATCCGGCCGGCACCACTGGTGATCGGCCACCCGAAGCTGGAAGACCCGGCCTACGGCTGGGTCGGCAAGGTCGAAGCCACCGGCGACAAGCTCCGCGTGGTCCCCGAGCGGGTCGAGGCTGCCTTCGCCCAACTGGTCAATGACGGCCGGTATTCCCAGGTCTCCGCGTGCTTCTGGCGGCCGGAAGCTGCCGGCAATCCTGTGCCGGGCACCTGGTACCTGAAGCATGTCGGCTTTCTCGGCGCGCATCCACCTGCGGTGGAAGGGCTGCCGCCGGTCCAGTTCGCGGCAGAGGACGGCCAGACCGTCGAGTTCGGCTGGGAGGAACGCACCGTCGTCACGATCCTGCGCCGGCTGCGCGAATGGATCATCGGCGACAAGGGCACCGAGGTCGCCGACCAGGTGATCCCGTCCTGGGATCTCGATTTCCTCACCGAGGAAGCGATCAAGCCCGAGATGCCCGACCAGCCGGCGCCAGCGTTTGCGGCTCCGGCCGCCACACCCACCACCACCGAGGAGAATCCGATGTCCGATCAGGACAAGGCGGAGCGGGAACGGCTGCGCCGGGAACACGACGACAACGCCAAGCGCCTGGCCACCTTCGCCCAGCAGGAAGCCGATCGCCGGACTCAGGCGGACGCGGCTTTCATCGACGGCCTGGTTGCCCAGAACCGCGTCCCGTCCGGCCACCGTGCCGAGGTCGCCGCGTTCATGGCCCGGCTCGATGACAACGAGACGGTGTCCTTCGCCGCAGGCGACGATACCGAGAAGGAGACGACGGCTGCTTTCTTTCGACGCTTCCTCTCCAGCCTGGCGCCCACGGTCGCGTTCGGCGAGGTCGCCGGCGCCGCGGGTCGGGCCCAGGACGAGACCGCTCGGTCGCTCGCCGACCGGGCGACGAAGTACCAGGCCGACCGCGCCGCGCTCGGCGACAGCGTGAGCTTCGCCTCGGCGGTCGATCACGTCACCAACACCCAGGAGATCCGCCGTGCGTAACCATGGCCTGGTGAAGCCCTTCGTCGCCAGCGCGATCGTCGCGCCCCATCGCATCGTCAAGTTCGGCGCGGATGACGACACCGCCGTCGCGGCGGCGGGGGCGGCCGACAAGGCCATCGGCGTCACCGACATGCTCGGCGCCAAGTCCGCCGGCATCACCTTCGATGTCGTCCTGACCCAGATCGCGGAGGTCGAGTACGGCGGCCCGGTGACCAGGGGCGACGACCTGACCGCCGATGCCGTGGGCCGCGCCGTCAAGGCCGCCGCCGGAAACCGCGTCGTCGGCATCGCCATGACCACCGGCGTGCTCGGCGACATCGGCTCCCTCCTCATCGACCGCGGCGTCGCCGCCTAACCCCGCCCCAGAGAGGTCCCATGGCCATAGACGCGCCGTTCCCCGTCGACCCGAAACTGA
>NZ_JBYRFX010000715.1:0-2104 GCF_057815775.1 Inquilinus sp. | reverse complement strand
CGCTCCTCCCGCCGGAAGCAGGTGCCGTAGGGGCCCTTGGCGGTCAGCCGGTCGCCGGGCTTGAGTTCGCCGTCGAGCAGCGCCGAGAAGGCGCCGTCCGGGTATTTCTTGATGATGAAGGCCAGCCGGGTCTGGCCGCTCGGGGCGTTGGCCATGGAGAAGGACCGGGTGATGCCGCGCCCGGGGATGGTCAGGTCGACGAACTGCCCCGCCCAGAAGCGCAGCGGCTTGTCGATCTCGATCTCCAGCAGCCGGATGTCGTGCGTCAGCGGCGTGATCCCGGTCAGCACCGCCTCGTACTCCTTCACCGCGATCGACCGGCTGAGCAGGTCTTCGTCGTAATTCAGCAGCTCGACCGTCAGGTCGCTGTAGGCCAGCGTCCGGCACAGCAGGATGTGGTTGGTGTCGCGCTCGTAATCCGGCAGGGCGAAGGTCGAGTATTTCAGCAGCTCGGCCTCCCCGTCGATCAGGAGCGACTTGCAGCTGCTGCACTGGCCTTCCTTGCAGCCATGCATCACCGAGATGCCCTGGCGGAACGCCGCCTCCAGCACCGTCTCGCCCTCGGCGACGTCCATCTCGATCCCGACCGGCTCGAACCGGACGGTGTGGGTGCGTGTTTCCGCCATCGAAGCTGTCCCTTGTCGTCGGACCCTGTGGCGCCGGACCATGGTTCGGCCGGCGCGATGGGAAGGCGGACGCCGGCGGCCGATGCCGGCTTCCGCCCTGCAGGGGTCAGTGCAGCGGCTTGATCTTGAAGCCCGCCCGGTAGTCGGCGACGTGCTTCTCGCGCTGTTCCGGCGTCATGCCGCGCAGCAGCACGATCGGGCTCTGGATCGTGTGGCCGCGGACATGGTCGAGCGTCCACATGTCCTTGTCGTCGAAGCGGAGATGCGGCTGCTGGATCAGCGTCTTGCCGTCGGAACGGAGGAAGCCGAGATCCTTGATGGCATCCGCCAGGTCCCAGCCGTGGTAGCACTCCTCCCACTCGCGGCGGCCGCTGAACCGGCCCATGGCGGGGGTCGGACGGCCCTCATATTCCGCGGCGAAGGCGACCTTGTGGGTCCAGCGGCACTGTTCGGAGCAGTAGGTGAACAGCTGGCCGTCGATCTCGTCCGTCACGAAATCCTCGCGGATCAGGCACGGCACCAGGCAGCTCCAGCAGCGATGCGGGTAGACGTAGCCGTTCTCCTGGTCGAACAGCATGTTGGTCTCGCCCGGGATGCTCTTGCGCGCATACCACTTCCAGTAATCGCCGAACTCGGCGTACCAGCCCGGATACTTGTGCTCGAACCATTCGAAGTCGCGCTCGGTCTGCGCCTCGATCCGCCAGAAATTGACCGGCCAGCCGACCGAGAAGAACTGCGCCACCTTGTGCACGTAGTTTTTCTTGACGATGCGGTCCCAGGCAGCGCCGACATCGTCGTGGTGGATCTTGATGCCGTACTTCTCCAGCGGCAGCATGTAGGTGCGGTAGTAATCCTCGTAGATCCACCGGTGCCACAGCTCGGCGTAGGATTCCTTGGACTTGTCGCGGTTGGTCGTGCCGTATTCGATGAAGGTGCCGATCGCGGCATCGACGATCGCGTGGTTCTGCCAGAAGGCGTATTTCAGGTCGCGTTCCAGCAGCAGGTGGTTGTCCGGGTCGTTGATGACCGACATCAGCAGCGAATGGCCGTTGCCGATATGCCGGCTTTCATCCGACTGCACCGACAGGAACACGGTCGGCAGGGCATAGTCGCCGTTGCGCGCCGCCTCGGACGGCATGGCGACGAACAGCGTGTTGGTGAAGGCGGTCTCGGCCACGACCTGGAGATAGACGTTGGCCGCCGTCACCGCGTCGCCGGTCAGGAAGCCCTCGGCGAATTGCCGGCCGATCGTGGTGGCGTAGCACTTGCCGAACGCCGCCTCGGTGATGTCGAACCCGGCCGGGTCGATGTAGTTCTCCATGTACCATTTCTTGAGGTTCATCTGGATGGTCGAGTGCCGGAACTCGTCCACCATCTGCATGGTGAAGCCGGTGCGCAGCTCCTCACCCGGTGCCAGCCGCCCCAGCATCGCCATCGAGCGCGCGGCCGAGATTTCCGGGAACGGGATGATCGCCAGG
>NZ_JBYRFX010000714.1:0-9568 GCF_057815775.1 Inquilinus sp. | reverse complement strand
GTCGGCCGGGGCGGCCCTGCTGCCGGGGCTCATGCGGTCAACACAGGTTTCGGCCGAGACGGTCGTAAAATCGTTGCTGTTCATTCCGTTCTTTCAACCGAACGGAAATCTGGCACCAGTCCTCGGCGTTGGCTGGACGCTGAACTACGAGATGGGCTTTTACGCGGTCTTCGCGATCCTGCTCGGCCTGGGCATGCGGGCGCGGGTTCCGGCCGTGGCGTTGGTCTTCCTGGCGCTGTTCATCCTCGGCAAGGCGCTGGGGGCTGACAACCCGTTCGGCGTATTCCTGGGCCATTCGATCAGCTTCGAATTCGTCGCCGGCATGGCGCTGTACCTGCTGCATCGGCAGGGGCTGCGGGCCGGTCTGGTCCAGGTGGCGGCGCTGCTGTGCTTTGCCGTGCTCGTCTTCGGCTGGACAGTGATCAACGGGCCGCCCTCGCTGGACATGCGGTTCTTCCTATGGGGGCTGCCGGCCATCGCCGTGGTGGCTGCCGCCTTGTCGCTGCCGGATGTGAAGGGGCGCTTCGGCCGGTTCCTGGAATTTCTCGGCGACGCGTCTTACTCGATCTACCTGTCACACCTGTTCGTGATCGCGGCCCTCTTCATCGTCATGCGCCATTTCGGCATCGCATCGCCGGGCATCTTCCTCGCCGTGGCCTTGGGGGGGGCGCTTGCCGCGGGCGTCCTGTCCTACCGCTTCATTGAACTGCCGCTGTTGTACCTGGCCCGGTCCGGGGTCTCCCGCTTCCGGCGGCAACGCCCGACCTGATCGCCCGCCTGGGCTCGCCCACGGGCCGATGCCCGCCTATCGGGCACGCGTGCATCGGTGCCGATCCTCAAGCGCCCGCCTCTGGCGGGCCTTTTTATGTCCGGAGGAGGTTTCCATGGCCGACCCGCAGCCACCCCAGCCAGGGACGGTTTCGATTTTCCTGTCACTCGCCGGGCCGGTGATGTCCGCCGCGATCGGGGTCGTGATGCGGCACGCACACCGGGCCACGACCGGTAAGCCTTTCTCGATCCGTCGGCTTTCATTCGAGCTGCCCAGCGTGCTCGGCCTGGGGATCATGGGTGGCGCCCTCGGCGATTGGGTTGGCGCCGCGGAAACCGTCCGTTGGGGCCTGGCCGCCGCGCTGGGCTACCTCGGCCCCCAGGTGGTCGAGGTCGTTTTCTATCGCTGGATCGCCCGGCGCGATCCCGGCTGACCCGTCCCTGCAGGCCCCTCGAACCGCCCCGCCTCGCGCGGGGCTTTTCATGTCAGGAGACCTTCATGGCTGCATCGACCCGCGGGGAGCGGAACAACAATCCCGGCAATATCGAACGCAACGCTGCGAACAAGTGGCAGGGCCGCCTGCCCGACGCCGACTATCGCAACAGTGCAGAGTTTCGCCAGAACGGCGCCCGCTTCGACGTGTTCTCGTCGGTCGAATGGGGCATCCGTGCGCTGGCGATGTTGCTGATCGCCTATCAGGATCGGTACGGTCTGCGGACCATCAGCGGCATCATCAGCCGCTGGGCGCCGGCCGGGGAGAATGATGCGGGCGCCTACATCAGGCACGTATCGAGCCTGACCGGGTTCGCGCCGGACGCCGTGCTCGACTTGCACGGCTATGCCCATCTGGCGCCGCTGGTGAAGGCCATCATCACCCACGAGAATGGCCGCGACGTCTATCCCGACGCAACGGTCGACGATGGGCTGTTCCGCGCCGGCGTGAAGCCGCCCGGCAAAGTGGTGGTGAACAGCATGGCGGACCGCGCCAAGACCGTGGCCGTGATCGCTGGTGGCGGCACCGCCCTGCTGGGGCCGGTGGTGGACAGTCTGCAGACCGTGGCGCCGGCGGTGCCGATTATCCGGGACATTGCCTCGCTGCCGTGGTGGCTGCTGCTGGTCGGCGGCGCGGCCGCCGCGATCGGTGTCGGGGTCTGGCTGGTCATGAGGCGCCGATGATCGCCGCGGCATTGGCCTGGTTCAGCGGCACGGCCGTCGGCCGCTGGATCATCGCAGCCGGCGTGGTTGCGGCGGCCATCGGCAGCGCCTTGCTGCTTGGCCGGTGGCAGGGGCGCCAGGCGGCGGCGCAGGATCAGGAGGCAGGACAGCATGAAGCCTATCGGGACGCGGTCGAGACGCGAAACAGCGTCGAGGATCGCATTCGCCGTGCTGGCGACGGCACCGCTGCTGGCCGGTTGCGGGACGGCTGGTCGCGCGACTGAATGTGCCTGGGTTCGGCCGATCTATGTCAGCCGCAGCGACAACCTGACCGATGGCACGGCCCGCCAGATCCTGGCGCACAATGAGACCGGCAAGGCGATGTGTGGGTGGCGATAGGGGCGGTGGTATCTAAACCGCACATCTCCCTCGCCTGTCGGCAGGGAGATGGCGGAGGGACCGGGATTCGAACCCGGGCACAGGATTTCTCCCGTGGACGGTTTAGCAAACCGTTGCCTTCAGCCGCTCGGCCACCCCTCCGTCCGTGCGGCAGTGCCGCTCGGTCCGCGGTTCTTAAGGGGGCGGAGAGGGCTTGTCAATCACGGCCCGTGGCCGTGACGCCGCAGCCGCGGCGAATTCGCGCCGCACCCCCTCCGTGACACCGGATTTTCTTGATCGCGCCATCGCTCCCCTATAGTTGGAGGTGATATCGGGCAGGAATTTGGGGGTGGCTTCAGCCGAATGTCCGCCGTCACGGTGCAAGTAAGACGGACGCCGACGCCACCGATCGCCAGGACCAAGCCCGCCGAAAGCGAAGCTGAATGAAGCCAGTCACACCGCTGCTCGACACCATCCATACCCCCGCAGACCTTCGACTCCTGCCTGCTTCCGACGTGAGGCAGGTCGCCGATGAGCTCAGGGCCGAGACCATCGATGCGGTCTCGACCACGGGCGGCCATCTTGGCGCCGGGCTCGGCGTGGTCGAGCTGACCGTCGCCCTGCATCGCGTGTTCGACACGCCGCGCGACAAGCTGATCTGGGATGTCGGCCACCAAGCCTATCCGCACAAGATCCTGACCGGCCGGCGCGAGCGGATTCGCACGCTACGCCAGGGGGGCGGCCTGTCCGGCTTCACCCGGCGGTCGGAGAGCGAATACGATCCGTTCGGCGCGGCGCACAGCTCGACCTCGATTTCGGCCGGCCTCGGCATGGCCGTCGCCCGCGACCTCAAGGGCGATGATTTCCGCGTCGTGGCGGTGATCGGCGACGGGGCGATGAGCGCTGGCATGGCCTATGAGGCGATGAACAACGCCGGCGCGCTGAAGAGCCGCCTCGTCGTCATCCTCAACGACAACGACATGTCGATCGCGCCGCCGGTCGGCGCCATGAGCGCCTATCTGTCGCGGCTGATCTCGTCGCGCTCCTATCGCTCGCTGCGGCATCTGATGCGGGACGTCACCGCCGTCTTCCCGAAGCCGGTGGCACGTGCTGCCAAGAAGGCCGAGGAATACGCCCGCGGCCTCGTCACCGGCGGCACGATGTTCGAGGAACTGGGCTTCTACTATGTCGGCCCGATCGACGGGCACAATCTCGACCACCTGCTGCCGGTGCTCGAGAATGTCCGCGATGCCGATGATGGCCCGGTGCTGGTCCATGTCGTCACCCAGAAGGGCAAGGGCTACGGCCCGGCCGAAGCGGCGCCGGACAAGTATCACGGCGTCAACCGCTTCGACGTCATCACCGGCGCCCAGACCAAGCCGAAGAGCAATGCGCCGAGCTACACCGGCGTCTTCGCCCAGGCGCTGGTCCAGGAGGCCGAGGCCGACGACCGCATCGTCGCGGTCACCGCGGCCATGCCCACAGGCACCGGGCTGGACAAGTTCGCTCAGCGCTTCCCGAGCCGCATCTTCGATGTCGGCATCGCCGAGCAGCATGCGGTCACCTTTGCCGCGGGCATGGCGACGGAAGGGTTCAAGCCGTTCTGCGCGATCTATTCGACCTTCCTGCAGCGCGCTTACGACCAGGTCGTGCACGATGTCGCGATCCAGCACCTGCCGGTGCGGTTCGCAATCGACCGGGCCTGGCTGGTCGGGGCCGACGGCGCCACCCATGCCGGCGCCTTCGACATCTCCTATCTCGGCTGCCTGCCTGGCATGGTGCTGATGGCCGCGGCCGATGAGGCCGAGCTCGTGCATATGGTGGCCACCGCCGCTGCGCTCGACGACCGGCCCTCGGCCTTCCGCTATCCGCGCGGTGACGGCGTCGGGGTCGAACTGCCGGCCCGCGGCACGCCGCTGGCGCTCGGCAAGGGGCGGGTGCTGCGCGAAGGCACGACGATCGCGCTGCTCAGCTACGGCACACGCCTGCAGGAATGCCTCGCGGCCGCCGAGACGCTGGGCGGCATGGGCCTGTCGACCACGGTCGCCGACGCCCGCTTCGCCAAGCCGCTCGATACCGGCTTGGTTGAACAGCTGGCCCGCCATCACGCGGTGGTGATCACGATCGAGGAAGGGTCGGAGGGTGGTTTCGGCAGCATCGTCCTGCACCATCTGGCGCGGACCGGGTTGCTCGACCACGGGCTGAAGATCCGGCCGATGACTTTGCCGGACCGCTTCCAGGACCACGAGAAGCCGGAGCTGCAATACGCCGAGGCGGCGCTGTCGGCGCAGCACATCGTCGCCACGGCCGCCGCCGCGCTTGGCCTCGACGCTCCCGTCACGGGGGTGGTGCGGGCCTAGCCGCAGCGCTCATCGATATGTCTCAAAGGGCCACCCCGCTTCGTCGGGGTGGCCCTTTTTGCGTTTTGGGCCGCGGCGTTGGCGGAACCTGCGGCCAGGTCGCCCCGTTCTCTCCGTTCAAGGCCGATTTCCAATGCGGCTGCCGGCTTGGATCGGCCATGATGAAAGCCGAGTCGGCCTATGGGGGCGAGAAGGGGGACACGATGATACTGCGGCATGCCATCCTGGGGATGGCGGCGATGACATTGCTGGGGGCTTGCGTTTCAGCATCCGGGGAAACCAAGGCTCCAGTGGCCGTCCCTGTGGCCGCTGCAGCTCCGGCGACACCGGGCGCCGCTCTGGTCGGGATCGAGGCATTCCGTGGCTCCTGGGTCGGGGCCAGCGATGGCGATGGCGAGGCCAAGCGCGCCGCAGCCTTGATGATCGACGCATCGGCCGATGGCGCGTTGCTGCTGCGCTGGCGCAGTGCCGAAGGCGCGACCGCCAGCTCGGCCGAGGTCGATCCGAAGACGATCCGCGAGAACACCGTGCTGTTTCCGCCGTCCAAGAAGCCCGGTGTCTGGACCACCCGGCTGAAGACTGGCGCCCGGGCCAACGCTCAGCTTGAGGGGGCACTTCTGCTCACCGAACTGACCGTCAAGACCAGGGGCAAGACCGAGGTGCAGTCCTACCGCCGGACCCTGACGGCGCCGGGCCAGCTTTCACTGCACTACACCCGGACACTGAACGGCAAGGTCGAGAGCACGATCGACGCGGATTACATCAAGCTGCCTTGAGCCGAAGCGCCGTCGGCCAGCCTGGGATTCAGGCCCCACGCCGGCCGATCGGTTCGGCCCGATAGTCGTTCGGGTCGATGCCGTGCCGGGCCAGCTTGTCGTAGAAGGTCTTGCGTGGCAGGCCAAGGGCCTCGACGGTCGCCCGGACATCGCCGCCCCGTGTGGTCAGGGCCTCTCGAATCAGAGCGGCCTCATACTGTTCGACCCGCTCCGGCAGACTGGTCGACACCTCTGCCGCCGGCACGTCGACCTCGCCGAGACCCAGCGCCACCCGGTCGGCGAAATGGGCCAGCTCCCGGACATTGCCCGGCCAATCGTGATCCAAGAGATGGCGCCGCACCGCGTCGCTCAGCGATGGTTGGTCGCGGCGGAAGCGTTCGGTGGCCAGATCCAGAAAATGGGCGAACAGCAGCGGCACATCGGCGCGGCGCTCGCGCAGCGGCGGGATCCTCAGCGTGACCACGGCCAACCGATAGTACAGATCTGCCCGGAACCGGCCCTCCTGTGACGCCCGGCTCAGGTCGGTCTTGGTCGCGGCGACGACGCGCAGGTCGAGCGGCCGCCGCTCATTGGTGCCCAGCGGTTCCACGGCGCGATCTTCCAGCACCCGCAGCAGCTTCACCTGAAGCCCCGGCGGCATGCTTTCCAGCTCGTCGAGAAACAGCGTGCCGCCATCGGCATGCTCGATCCGGCCGATGCGGCGCTTCTGCGCCCCGGTGAAGGCCCCGGCCTCGTGCCCGAACAGCTCGCTTTCGATCACGCTCTCGGGCAGCGCGCCGCAATTCAGCGCCACCAGGGGCTTCGCCCGGCGGCGGCTCCAGCGGTGCAGCGCCTCGGCCACCACCTCCTTGCCCGAGCCGGTCTCCCCCAGCACCAGCACGTCGACATCGGCATCCGCCACGTCGCGTACGGTGCGGCGCAGCCGTTCCATCTCCGGCGTGTCGCCCAGGAAGGCCGCATCGTCTGCCTGTTCCAGCGCCGCCCGCAGCCGCCGGTTCTCGGTCACCAGCCGGCGCTTCTCCGCCGCCCGCCGGACGCTGTCTACCAGGCGGTCGGCCGGATAGGGCTTGGCCAGGAAATCGTAGGCCCCCTCCTGCATCGCCGCCACCGCCATGGCGATGTCGCCATGACCGGTGATCAGGATCACCGGCAGGTCGGGGTCAAGCGCGCGCAGCTGACGGAACAGCGCCAGGCCGTCGGTCTCGGGCATGCGGATATCGGTGACGACCACTCCGGGGAAGTCGCGGTCGATCGCAGCCAGGGCCTGGCGGGCGGAGTCGAGCGCCGTGACCTCGAAGCCGGCCAGCTCCAGGCTCTGTACATTGGCGTGCCGGATCTCCGCCTCGTCGTCGACGAAGACGACCCGCCCTGCCGCGTTCACGGGGCCCGCCTCAGCGTGACGGTGAAGACGGCACCGCCACCATCGCGATTGCCGGCCGCGATCGTGCCGCCGAACTCCCGTGCGATGTCCTGGCAGATCACCAGGCCGAGGCCGAGCCCGGCCGGCTTGGTGGTGCTGAAGGGAATGAACAGCGCCTTCATCGTGTCGGGGTCAAGGCCCTTGCCGGTGTCGGAAACCGCGATCCTAACCTGATCGTCCGCGGCGTCCACAATGATGCGGATTTCGGGATCCGACAGCCCTGCCAAGGCGTCCAGGGCGTTCTGCAGCAGGTTCACCAGAATCTGCTCCAGCCGCACCCGTTCCGCCACCGCGCGGACGTCCGAAGGCGGCAGATCCTGCACCAGCCGCACGGATTGCCGCCGGATGCGGGGGCGCGTCAGCAGCAGTGCGCCTTCGACCGCGGCGGCACAGGATGTCGGCTCGAGCTGGTTTGTCGCCTTGCGCGAGAAGGCCCTGAGATGCTGGGTGATGGCGCCAACCCGGTCGGTCAGCCCGGCGATGGTCGTCAGATTCTCGCGCACGGCCGTCCGCTTGTCCCGGTCGAGGAACACGGCGGCATTGTCGGCATAGGACCGGATGGCGGCGATCGGCTGGTTGATCTCATGCGCCACGCTGGCCGCCACCTGGCCCATGATCGCCAGGCGGTTGGCTTGGGTCAGTTCCTCCTGCAGCTGCTGTCGGATCTGGTCGACCCGGCGCCGTTCGTCGATCTCATCGGTCAGACGCAGATTGGCGTCGTTCAGCGCCTGGGTGCGTTCGGCGACCCGGCGCTCCAGTTCGGCCTGGGTCGCCGCCTGCCGGACGGCATGGCTCAGCGCGCGATGCCGGCGATACAGCAGCGCCGCGGCGCCAGCGAGGGCGAGCAGGGTGACTAGCCCGGCGATCAGCCGGGTGTCTGTCATGGCACGGCCGACCGCCGGCGAGGTCGGCGCCAGCAGGTGCAAGGTCCAGCCGGTGGTCGGCACCGGAGCGGACAAGGCCAGGAAGCGCCCGGGCAGCCGCGCGCCCGGCAGGGTCGCGATCACCGCCTCGGGGCGGGGCGAGGCCGTGTCCGGCGCGATCGGCAGCGGGTCGAGCGGCGCCGCGCCATATTGCAGGCTTTCGCGCACCGCGGCGCGCTCGCTCTCCGGCAGCGGACCGAAGCTGCGGAACCGCCAGTCCGGTGCGTCGGTCAACAGCACGACATTGTGCTCGTCGGTGACGAACGCCGTCTCGGCAAAGCGGCTCCAGGCTTCCTCCATCGGGTCGAATTCGACCTTGACCACGATGACGCCGAGCAACCCGTTCGGCCCGTCGATCCGCCGTGACAGATAGGTGCCGGGCCGACGGCTCATCGTCCCCATGGCGAAGAACTCGGCGGCGCCGGCATCGACCGCCCGCTGGTAATAGGCGCGGAAGGCGTAGTGCTGGCCGACAAAACTGATCGGCTCGCGCCAGTTGCTGGCTGCGATCGCCGTGCCGCTGCGATCCAGCAGATAGATGACGGCGGCCCGCGTGCCCTGGCTCAACGCCTCGAACTTCGCATTGATGGCATCCAGGCGCGGCTGGTCGTTTGCGGAGCCCAGCGCGGCCCGTACATCCGGATCCTGGGCCAGCACGAAGGGCAGGGAGCGTTGCTTCTCCAACTCGCTGCGCAACATCGCCACATGCAGGCCAAGCGCGGCCTCGGCCGAGCGGGAGATCTCTCCCAGCGCCCGGTCGCGCCCGACCGGGCCGGCCAGCCAGACCACCGTGGCCAGCAGGATCAGGCCGATGGCCGCAAATACTGCCCAGTTGCGGCGCAGATGCGGTCCGGCCGGATCGGTGACGGGCCGGGCGGGCAGGTCGACGGTCCGGTCGCGTGCGATGGTGCTCATTCAGCCTCGTCCCGGCGGGTCGGGATGCCGGAGCGCCAACCTAGCACTTCCTCCGCGGAATCGCCTCGCCGACGGCTGTGTGGATCTCCGCACCTGCCGAGCTCGGTTTGTGCGGAGTTCCGCTCACAGAGGTTCGGAGGCTTTGCGGCGCACCGGAAAAAGCGTCGGCCGATCAACAAGATGGCAAAAATTGGGCAAACAGGTGCAGACTGGCATGGTGATTGCACCGCATGGAGCAGCCGCCCGCAAGAAGGGGCCATCCCCAGGGCGGCAGGAAACCCCAAGCCGGCCTCGTCCCGATCATCGGCGGCGTGAGCCAGAGGAGTGTGTGCCATGGCCACTCGCCCTGCCGACGCCGCCCCGCGGCCGTCCCTGCCGTTCTATCGGCATCTGTATGTCCAGGTCCTGTTCGCCGTCCTGATCGGCATTCTGCTCGGCCACTTCTATCCCGATATCGGTGCGGCGATGAAGCCGCTCGGCGACGGCTTCATCAGC
Organism: Inquilinus sp.; assembly: GCF_057815775.1. Lineage (NCBI taxonomy): Bacteria > Pseudomonadati > Pseudomonadota > Alphaproteobacteria > Rhodospirillales > Rhodospirillaceae > Inquilinus > Inquilinus sp. Next base: position 377 of record NZ_JBYRFX010000714.1, on the reverse strand, counting down.
TTGGTGCGGATGATCATCTCACCGGTGATCTTCCTGACCGTCGTCACCGGCATCGCCGGGATGAGCGACCTGAAGAAGGTCGGCCGGGTCGGCGCCAAGGCCATGATCTATTTCCTGGCGTTCTCGACCCTGGCCCTGATCGTCGGCCTGATCATCGCCAACCTGGTCCAGCCGGGCGCCGGTCTGAACATCGATCCGGCAACGCTCGACACCAAGTCGGTCGAGAGCTACGCCGCCAAGGCGCATGACCAGTCGGTCATCGGCTTCCTGACCAACATCATCCCGAACACGATGTTCAGCGCCTTCGTCGGCGGCGACATCCTGCAGGTGCTGTTCGTCTCGGTGCTGTTCGGCGTCGGCCTGGCCATGACCGGCGA
>NZ_JBYRFX010000713.1:0-4020 GCF_057815775.1 Inquilinus sp. | reverse complement strand
TTCAGCGAACAGCGGCCAGTCCGACGCCGGGTCGACCACCACCGCTTCCAGCTTCTTGCCGAGCAGGCCGCCCTTCTTGTTCTGCTCGTCGATCAGCATCAGCATGACGTCCTTCAGCGTGGTCTCGCTGATCGCCATGGTGCCGGACAGGGAATGCAGAATACCGACCTTGATGGTGTCCTCGGCCGCCCTGGCGCTGGTCACGGCCAACCCCATGGTCACCGCCAGCGTGGCGCCGATCACCCAATGTTTCTGCGACAATGCCATCGTGAACTCCCGGTTCGCCTTTTGACTTGTTTGCACTTTCACCACCGGCGTCGACGCAAGATCCGGGCCAGATGCCGAGCGGCACGGCTGCCCGATCCCTGCGCAGTGGTCCGGAACTTGCTGAGACCCGGGCAGTTCCGCCACCACACCGGGCAGCCGATTTGGTCCTGCGCATCCTCCTGGTCGATGAAAATGCCGAGCGCTGCCGCCTGGTCGAGGCAGCGCTGACGGCGGCCGGCCATGGCGTGGTGGCATCCGCCAGCGGCACCGAAAACCTGCTGGCAAAGGTGCGGGAGATCGAGCCCGACGTGATCATCGTCGACCTCGACGCCCCCAACCGCGACGCGCTGGAACACATGCGCAGCGTCAGCCGCGAACGGCCCAAGCCGATCGTGATGTTCGTGGACCAGAGCGACGATGCCGCGATCGGCGAGGCGATCCGCGCCGGGGTCAGCGCCTATGTCGTCGACGGCCTGAGCCCGCACCGGGTGAGACCGGTGCTGGAGGCCGCGATCGCCCGGTTCCAGGCGTTCCAGTCGATGCGCGAAGAGCTGGAGCGGACCCGCACCTCGCTGGCCGAACGCAAGCGGATCGAGCGCGCCAAGGGCATCCTGATGCAGCAGCGCGGCGTGGCCGAGGACGAGGCCTATAAGGCCCTGCGCAAGCTGGCGATGGACCGCGGCAAGCCGCTGGCCGAGATCGCCGAGCAGGTCATCAGCATCAGTGAGCTGCTGACCAGGGATTGAGCAGCGGCGTTTTCGCCGCTTTTTTGTGCATTGCACAACGCGGGGGCAGAGTCCTGCCGTGCCGCAGCATCCCCGCCGCCTCCCGGTTTTCGTGGCCCGATCCACCAACCCGGCGCATGCGCTGAATCCCGCGATCCGGGCCGCCAAATCCCACCGAATGGCACGCGGCTTGCGTAGCCCTGGAACGAAGACGGGCAATGGCGTCCGTCCGACGATATCACCGGCGGTCCACGATGGGCTGTCGATCCGGGCAAAGGCGTCCGAGGGATGCGGAGTTTCCGCACGCTCTCGGGCGCCTTTTTCGTTTTGGAGCGGCTTATGACGGACCAGCCGGACGCGTCTTGCCTCACCCTGGGCTTCGTGCCCCTGGCGGATTGCGCGCCCCTGATCGTGGCGGAACGGAAAGGCTTCTTCCGCGAGGAAGGCCTGTCGGTCCGGCTGTCGCGTGAACGCAGCTGGGCCAGCCTGCGCGACAAGCTGGCCTATGGGCTGCTGGACGGCGCCCATATGCTGGCGCCGCTGCCGCTGGCGATGACGCTGGGCCTGAGCGGGCCGAAGGCGGCGATGCTGGTCGGGCTGTCGCTGAACCTGAACGGCAATGCCGTCACCGTGTCGCGCGCGCTTGCGGCGGAGATGGCGGCCGCCGACCCCGAAGCCACCGCCACCGGATCGGCCGCGCCGATCGCCGCCGTGGCCGCAATCCGGCGCCGGGCCGGCGCACCGCCGCTGGTCTTCGCCATCGTCTTCCCGGTGTCCAGCCACCACGACCAGCTGCGCTACTGGCTGGCGGCGGGCGGGGTCGACCCGCAGCGCGACGTGCGCATCGTGGTGGTGCCGCCGCCGCAGATGGTGGCGCATCTGTCGGCCGGGCGAGTCGACGGCTTCTGCGTCGGCGCGCCCTGGGGCGATGTCGCGGTCGACCAGGGCGTCGGAATCATCGCCACCACCGGCTGGCAGATCTGGAACAACGCGCCGGAGAAGGTCTTCGCCGTCACCCTGGCCTGGGCCGCGGCCCGGCCGGAGGCGTATCGCGCCGTGCTGCGCGCCCTGATCCGTGCCGCCGCCTGGCTGGACCGGCCGCAGCACCGGGCCGAGGCGGTGGCGATGCTGGCCGCGCCGGAGGTGCTGAACGCCCCGGCGGCATCGATCGCGGCCAGCCTGGTCGGCCGCCCGGGCGATGCGCTGATCGACGGGCTGCCGGCGCATGGCCCGGTCTATCACCGCCGCGCCGCCGGCCTGCCCTGGCGGTCTCACGCCGCCTGGTTCCTGGCGCAGCTGCGGCGCTGGGGCGAGCTGCCGGAGGGCATCGACATCGCCGCCGCGGCCGCCGCCGTGTACCGGCCGGACGTCTACCGCGCCGCCGCCTGGGACCTCGGCTACCCCGCGCCGGCCGCCGACGACAAGCGCGAAGGCGACCATGACGCTGCCTGGGTGCTGGCCGACCCGGCTGGCGATGTCGTGCTCGGCGCTGACCGCTTCTGCGACGGCCGGACCTTCGACCCGGCCGCGATCGACCTCTACCTCGCCGGGCTCGGCACCGTCGCCGGCCCCGACGCAACCGCCGCGGCGCAACGCGGCTGACCGGACCGAAGGGGGCTTCCATGACCACACGCAACCACACCACCCGGAGCATCACCCGCCGCCGCCTGCTGCAGGGCACAGCCCGGCTGGGTGGGGCCGCAGCGACCATCGCCGCGATCCGCGCCGCCTTCCCGTCCGGCGCCTTCGCCGAGGGAGCCGGGCCGGAGACGGCCAAGGTGACGCTCGGCTTCATCGCCCTGACCGATTCCGCCCCCCTGATCATCGCCAAGGAGAAGGGGCTGTTCGACAAGGTCGGGCTGACCGAGGCCAGCGTCGCCAAGCAGGCCTCCTGGGGGACCACGCGCGACAACCTCGTGCTCGGCTCGGCCGGCGGCGGTATCGACGGCGCCCATATCCTGACGCCGATGCCGTACCTGCTGACGCTGGGCACCGTCACCGCCGCGAACAAGCCACTGCCGATGCAGATCCTTTGCCGGCTGAACACCAACGGCCAGGCGATCTCGGTCGCCAAGGAGCTGATGCCGGCCGGCGCCACGGTCGACGCATCCGGGCTGAAGGCCGCCTTCGCCGACATGAAGGCCAAGGGGCAGGAGGTGAAATGCGCCGTCACCTTCCCCGGCGGCACCCATGACCTGTGGATGCGCTACTGGCTGGCCGCGGCCGGGATCGACCCGAACAAGGATGTCAGCACCATCGTGGTGCCGCCGCCGCAGATGGTCGCCAACATGAAGGTCGGCAACATGCAGGCCTTCTGCGTCGGCGAGCCCTGGGGCGACCAGCTGGTGCACCAGGGCATCGGCTATTCCGCCTGCACCACCGGCGAGATCTGGAAGGACCATCCGGAGAAGAGCCTGGCGCTGCGGGCCGACTGGATCGACGCCAATCCGAAGGCGGCCGCGGCCCTACTGCAGGCGGTGATGGAGGCCCAGCGCTGGGCGGAGAAGCCGGAAAACAAGGAGGAAATGGCCCAGATCATCGGCCGGAGGGCGTGGTTCAACGTGCCCCCGGCCGACATCCTGCCGCGGTCGCTCGGCACCATCGACTATGGCGACGGCCGCAAGGTCGAGAACAGTCCGCTCTTGATGAAGTACTGGCAGGACTTCGCCTCCTACCCTTACCAGAGCCACGAGCTGTGGTTCATGACCGAGGACCGGCGCTGGGGCTACATCGCCCCCGACACCGATCTCAAGGGCCTGATCGCCAAGGTCAACCGCGAGGGTCTGTGGCGCCAGGCCGCCCAGGCCATCGGCGTGGCGGCGGCCGAGATCCCCACCAGCCCGTCGCGCGGCAAGGAGACCTTCTTCGACGGCAAGGTCTTCGACCCCGACGCCCCCGACGCCTACCTCGCCAGCCTCGCGATCAAGACCGTCGCGTGATGCCCCGACAGCCAGCCGGAGCCAGCCCCAGATGACCCAGACGGCCTCCAAGACCGCCTACACCGAACCCGCCGCCGCCCCGGCACGGA
>NZ_JBYRFX010000712.1:0-13218 GCF_057815775.1 Inquilinus sp. | reverse complement strand
ACACCGATGGCGGAGATGCCGCTGGTCGTGATGCTGTCGTCACTCGTGGTCCAGGGCTGGCCGTTGCCTGCGGTGAAGCTCACGGTGCTGCCATCGGCCGCGAAGCCGCCGCTGCCGCCGACATTCGCGATGACACCGCTGGCGCCGCCGCCGGCACCGCCGCCGCCACCGATGGACTGAAGCAGCACGCCGAACGCATTCGGGCCGATCGTCGTGATCGTCCCGTTGTTCTCCACGCTGGCGTGGTCGGAGGTGCCGCCTGCGGCCCCCGTGCCGCCGTTGGAGTGAAAGAGACCCCAGGAGGCGCCGCCGGATCCACCGCCCCCGGCCAGCGACTGTGCGACGATGCCATGGGCCGCCTGCCCCTGGGTGCTGATCGAGCCGTTGTTGTTTACCGTCGCAGTGCTCGCATCGCCACCCGTGCCACCCGTGCCGCCACTGTCGTTGTTTCCGAACCCTCCCAGGCCGGCCGCCCCGCCGAGAGACTGCGCCAGGATGCCGACGGAACTATCCCCCGTCGTCGTGATGACGGAGCCGTCGCCGACGGTCACCGCGACCGCGCCCGCAGCGCCGCCGTTCCCGCCGTTCCCACCCTTGAATTTCTCACCATTTCCGGTGCCGCCGCCGCCGCCGCCCTCGGACTGGGCGACGATGCCGGGAGAGGACGTGCCGCCGGTGGAGATGGTGGCGGTCAGGCCGACAGAGGAGTCGCCGATATCGCCGCCGACAACGACGTTACCGGCCGCTCCGCCCGCGCCGCCCGCGCCGCCGGAGCTGTCACCACCCAGGCCGGTCTCTACATAGCCGCCGACGCCACCTTGCCCGCCGAGACTGACGGCATAGGCGCCGGGCGAGCTGTTACCCGCCGTGGTCGCGGTGACGGCATTCGCAGTCGCGCCGGCCAGGACGATGCCGACGGTGCCGGTGACCGCACCGCCGCCGCCGCCGGCGCCGCCCGTAACGCCTCCGGCGCTGTCGCTGTTTCCTCCGCCGGTCCCTCCGACTCCCCCTTGGCCCAAGGCCAGGAAGCCGGGCAGGTTGTCGCCGGACGGAGCCTCAGCCGCGCTCGTGGCCGAGACCGTCGGCGCGTTGACCGTCCCTCCCGGGCCGCCCGGGTCGCCGAAGTCCGTTCCGCCCCCCGGTCCCGCGATGCCGAAGGTGCAGTCGTAGTAGATTCCCTGCGGGCAGCTCTGGGCCGCAGCTGTGTCAGGCATGGCCAGCCAGGCCGTGGTGCCCAGCAGCGCGGCGACCAAGCCCCGTCCCGTCTGGATCGGCCAGCTCGGATCGGTCTTCGAGACCTTGGCGCCAGAGCCGGAACGGAATCCTTGCGTCATCGCAGCCCCCTAAATCTTTAGTCAAATGCCCCAGACGCGTCCCGGCGCGACGTCCCCCACGGAAATCTGCGATCAAATGCACGTCTTAAAAAAGCCTATGATCATATCGTGCTATGCCATAGGTCCAGATGGGACTTATCGATGGGTCCAGATGCGATTTGTCGGATGATGTGTATCGGACGACACGCTCAAGAGAATTCCCGGCGGCCCGCTAAAGGTCTGCAACGGAGAGAAGCGGCCGACCAAATGAAACGATCAAAAATTAACAAATGATGAATCTCGGACACTCGACAATGTCGGAGACGGCGAATGCCTGCCGTTTCAATCTCCTTGGCGTCCAAGGAGATCGATGTATTGAGGATTCAGATTGCGCGCCGGTCTCTTCCGTTGCGGCGGCGCAGGATGACCAGCGCGACGGCCGCCACGGCGATGGCGACGAGGCCGATCACGAGGGCGCTCGATCGGCTGCGGCAGGTCAGCACCGTGACGGTCGCGCTGCCGGAATATTCCGCCGGGGTCGGCGTGCCCCAGGGGTCGACGGTGCCCGGCACGCAGTCGCCGATCGTGAAAGCGGCGCCTGCCGCATCCACCGGCTGGACGAGGGCGGCCGGATCGCCCGGGTCGGGCGGCGTCCAGCCCCGGAGATCGGACCGGAAGAACAGGATCGCCGCGACCAGCACCAGGCCGGCGACGGCCGACATGCTCCAGACCCTCATCGCATTCCCCCGGCTCATGAACCGCGATTCCGGAGCCGATGGAACCTGCAAATGATGGCTACCCGATGGTGCCGATCGCCTGGGCCCGGCGGGCCGGGTCCTTGATGGCGCGGATCCGGCGGGCAGCGTTGACCAGGTTGCGGGCATCCTTGTCCGACATCACGCCGGCCGCGACCCGGCGCGCCTCCGGCGTCTTGCCGTCCATCGCCAGCACCAGGGCCAGGTTGCGCTGCTGCGTCGCCTTGGCGTCGGGCGCGGCTGCCGCCTCGCGCATCACCCGCACCGCTTCGGCCGTGTCGCCGGCCAGGGCATAGGACAGGGCCAGGTTGGTCTTCAGGCTGACATTGCCCGGCGCCTTGGTCAGCGCCCCCTGATACAGCGCCTGGGCCTCGCGCGGCCGGCCGGCCAGGGCCAGGGCCGTGCCCTTGGCAAGGATCGTCGGCACGTCGCCCGGCTTCTTGACCAGGGCCTGGTCCAGGATCGCGATCGCCTCCTGCGGCTTGCCCTGGGCCAGCTGCACCTTGCCCAGGCCGCGCAGCGCATCGACGTTGTCGGAATCGATCGCCAGGGCGGCGTTGTAATAGCCCGCGGCCCGTGCCGGGTCGCCGGTCTGCACCAGCGCGTCGCCCAGATGGATCATCGGCTGCGGGTTGCCGGGGTCCTCGGTCGCCGCCTTCTGGTACATGGTGATGGCGGTGTCGGGGTCGCCGGCCGCGCGGATGCTGTCGCCCATCCGCAGCAGCGAGGTGGTCGAGGATTCACCGCAGCCCACGACGATTAGGGTGGCGGCGAGAAGGGCGGCGCGGGTGAGGTGGAACGTCATGGCGGCGGGCTCTCCCTTGAGGCAGCGAGTCCGTCGCGCCTCTGGCGGGCGCGCTTGGAGAGGTCACGAATCCCTGGATCACAGATAGAACGATCCCGCCGCCGCGTCGACCCTGCGATTGGGAATCCGGTCCGGCTTTTCAGGTCTCCAGGTCCGGATCGGCGGATGTCCGCTGATCCCGATGACTGCCCGGCGGAGATCGGCCGGGATCAGCCTTCCCAGGTGCGCAGATTGCCGGAATCGATATGGGTGAAGCCGGGATATTGCCCGACCCCGCCGATCTGCAGCGCCAGGGCGCAGCCGACCAGCTGGCTCGGCGGCACCTTCTCGAAGGTCAGGTCGATGGCGCGCCCGGCCATGTGCAGCGAATTGCGCGCGGTGCCTTCCAGCGAGGAATTGGTCTGCAGCGTGCGGTAGCCGGAATTGATCGTCGCCTTGCCGCTGAAGCCGGCGCGCTGGCACACGGTGCGGATCACCGCCAGCGCCCAGAACAGCCGCGGGTCCATCTGCACGCTGGCCTTCTGGCGCCAATCGCGCAGGAACCAGTCCAGCTTCTGCAATTCGGTCACGTCATAGCCGCCGGCGCCGTAGAACTGGCCGACATAGCTCTCGCCGGTGTGGGCATGCCCCAGCTCGAGATAGGGCGTCACCCGGTCATGCACCTCGTCCAGCAGCGACCCGGGCCGGGCCGCCGGGGGCAGGGCGTAGGCGGCCGGACCGGCCAGGGCAATCCCGCCGACGACGCCGAGCGCGGCGCGTCGAGTCAGGGTCGGGCCAGGGGCCCGGGAGGGAAGGGACGCGGTCATACGAACTCATCCTCGACAGGCGAAGACACCTCAGCGCGGATTTGTATAGCATTTTGCCGAGCCGGCGACGGATTGCAATCCCGAGCTACGTGAGATGCAGGCCCCAGCGTTCGGCATCGAGGGCATGCCAAGACCATGACGCAATGTTCAGGGAGGATGATCTAGAGACTCGGACTGCGTCCGGTGAAAGGGACGCGGAGGCAGCGGAACCGGATGAGCCACGATACCCTGATCCATCGCATCATACGCCCCGTGGTCCGGCGGATCGCGCCGACCGGGGTCACCCCGAACCAGCTCACCACCGTCCGCCTGGTCACCGGCATCGCCGCGGCGGCAGGCTTTGCCCTGGGCGGCGGCTGGGCCGATGCCGGCGGCGTCGTGTTCCTGCTGTCGATGCTGTTCGACCGGGCCGATGGCGAGCTGGCGCGCCAGACCGGGCAGATGAGCCCGTCGGGCCATCGCTACGACCTGGTGACGGATTGCTTCACCGAGGCGATCGCCTTCATCGGCATCGGTATCGGGCTGGCCCGGGACGGGTTCGGCACAGCGTCGGTGGGGCTCGGCATCATCGCCGGGCTCGGCATCGGCGTGCTGTTCTGGCAGCTCAATGTGATGAAGGTGGTCGAATTGTCGCGCTATGCCATGCGGCAATGCGGGATGGTGATCGACCCAGACGACGCGCTGGCACTGGTGCCGGTCCTGATCTGGCTCGGCCTGGCGTGGCCGATGCTGATCGTGGCGGCGGTCGCCACCCCGGCCGGCGCGCTGTGGCTCGGCCTGCTGTCGCGGCGGAACAAAGCGATGGGGGCCAAGCCGTCGGCGGCGATGCGGCAGGTTCAGTCGAAGTAGCGCAGCCGCACCGTGATCTTCGTCCCGCCGGGGCCGACGGCGAAGGCCGCGTCCTTGAAGTCCGGTGGCGAGAGCAGATAGGACGGATCGCGCGAGAAGGCGACGCCTTCTTCCGGTACGCCCAGCAGGGTACGGTCGACCTTGCCGTTGCCGTTCTCGTCCAAGAAACCCTGCGCCGCATAGGTGCCGGGCGGCACGTTCGGGATCACCACGGTGGCCTGTCCGGGGGCGGCCGGGGCCGTGCCGCTATACGGACAATCCTTCAGGAACTGCGCCTCGGGGCACAGCGACATGTGCAGCGTGCCCTTGGGATCGCGGATGTTGGTGACGGTGATCTCGACCGTCGCCGCCGCGGCCATGGCGCTGCCCAGGCCAATCCAGGCCGCGGCCGCGCAGAGCAGGAGGGTCGGCGTTCTCATCGGCGCAGCTCCGTCAGGGCGTCTTCGATCGCGACCAGCAGTTCCTGGAAGTCGCTGCGGTCGAGCGCGCCGATGCAGCCGATGCGGAAGCTGTCGGCCTTGGTCAGCTTGCCCGGATAGATCAGGAAGCCGCGGGCGGCCAGCGCCTCGTAGAAGCGGTCGAAGGCGAAGTGCGGCGCGTCCAGCGGGTGGAAGGTGGCGATGATCGGCGCCTGCACCGCGGGGTCGAGGAACAGGCGGAAGCCCAGCTTCGCCATGCCGGCCGCGAGCGTGTCGAAATTGTCCTGGTAGCGGCGTAGCCGGGCCGGGGCACCGCCTTCCGCCTCCAGCAGGCGCAGCGCCTCGACCAGCGCCGCCACCACCTGCACCGGCGGGGTGAAGCGCCACTGGCCGTTGCCTTCGAAGCCGCGCCACTGGTCGTGCAGGTCGAAGCTGACCGACGGGCTGTTGCCCTTCGCAGCCTGGATCGCCTGCCGGTCGACCAGGGCGAATCCGATTCCCGGCACACCCTCCAGCCCCTTGTTGCTGGAGGCCAGCACGGCCATGGCGGGGGTGGCGGACAGATCGATCGGCAGCGCGCCGAAGCTGCTCATCGCATCCAGGATCAGCGCCCGGCCATGGGCGGCGACGACCGCAGCCACCGCTTCGAACGGGTTCAGCAGGCCCGAGGTGGTCTCGCAATGCACCAGCGCGACATGGGTGATCGCCGGGTCGGCCGCCAGGGCGCGGTCGACCTGCTCCGGCTCCACCGGCCGGTCCTCCGGCCAGCGCAGCGCCTCGACCGGCCGGCCCAGCCGGCGGGCGATCTCGATCATGCGCTCGCCATAGGCGCCGTTGGCCAGCACCAGCAGCTTGCCGGTGGCCGGCACCAGGGTGGTGACCGCGGCCTCGACGATGAAGGTGCCGCTGCCCTGCAGCGGGATGGCGACATGGCTGGCCTCGGCTTGCGCGACCGCCAGCAGCCGCTGCCGCAGCTCCGCCGTCATGGCGATGAAGGCGCGGTCGCGTGAGCCCCAGTCGCGCAGCATGGCCCGGCGGGTCTCGATCCGCGTGGTCAGCGGGCCGGGGGTCAGCAGCGCGGGTTCACCCCGGGTCCACTTCGGCGCGGTGTGTGTCATCACGAGGCCTCCGAAGCCCGGGCGCGGCGGCGCCGGGCCAGGTGCTTGCCTTCCATGATCTGCCAGGCGACCAGGCCGGGCACGCCCAGCGCGATCTCGCGGATGCGGCGGATCAGCGCCATCGCCACCGCGCTGTGCGGCGGGATGCCCAGGAGGCCGCAGATGACGATGAAGCCACCCTCCTGCACCCCGAGCGCGCCGGGCACCAGCACCCCGGCGACGCGGACGGCCTGGGCCAGGCTCTCGATGATCACGGCGTCGCGCAGGCTGGGCTCGAGGCCAAGCGCCCACATCGTCGCCCAGATCTCCAGGCAGCCGAGCAGCCAGGAAATCAGGTGATGGCCGCCGGAGGTCCAGACCCGGCGGGCATGGTCGCCATACAGCGACACGATCGAATCGTGCAGGCCGGAGACCTCGCCCAGCGACGACCAGCCGAACTTGTCGGCCAGCCGGATCAGCGACCGCTCCAGCACCTTGAACATGCCGAAGCGCTGGGCGCCGATGAACAGGGCCACCAGCACGGCGCCGACCCCGGCGCCGGCGATGATCCAGGGCGTCATCGCCCCTTCATGGGCGCCGAGGAACAGCAGCACCAGGCCGAACACGGTGAACACCACCTGGCTGGCCATCTGCGTCGTCAGGTCGACGACGATGGCGGCGCCGGACCGGTTCAGCTGCACGCCGCGCATCGCCAGCAGCCGGGCGGTGATCAGCTCGCCGCCGATCTGCGCCACCGGCAGCAGCGAATTGATCGCCTCGCGGATCCAGCGCAGCCGGATGAAGTATAGCAGGCCGGGCACCGGCCGGTCCGGCACCAGCGCGCGCCAGCCCAGCGACGAGAACAGGAATTGCGGGAAGTGCAGGGCGATGACGGCCAGGATGCCCCAGCCGGCGCCGACCAGCGCCAGCCAGATCTCATGCGCGCCGGTCAGCCAGACCAGCACGACCGCGACCGCCAGGCCGACGGCAATTCCAATGCAGGCGGGCCATTTCATGATGCGACGCCAACACCGGCTGCGGCCGGGCGAACGCCGGCAAGGAAGTCCTTGAACCGCAGGGCGACATCGGCCGGGCCGACGGTCGGCCGGCCCAGCTTGTCCATCGACCCGGGGGCGATGCGGACATGGATCAGCGCCGGGCGCGGCGCCTCCGACGCGGCGCGGAACGCCCCCTCGAAGCCGTCCAGGCTGCTGCAGGTCGCGGCGAACTGATAGCCGCAGGCCAGCGCGACCGCGGCGAAATCGACCGAGGCCGACACCGTGGCCTGGCCGCCGGTCGAATCATGCACGCCGTTGTCGAGCAGGATGTGGATCAGGTTGCCAGGCGCCTGGGCGCCGATGGTGGCGAAGCTGCCCAGCTTCATCAGCGCGGCGCCGTCGCCATCCAGCACCACCACCGGGGCCGATGTGTTCAGCGCCACGCCCAGTGCCATGCCGGAGGCGCCGCCCATCGACCCGACCTGGTAGATGTGCTGCGGCCGGTCGGCCAGGGTGAACAGCTCGCGCCCGGCCTTGCCGGTGGTCGCGATCACGGCGGTGCGGTCGTCGGTCAGGGCCAGGAAGCGCTCAAGCACCGCGGCCCGGGTCGGGCGCGGCGCGGCCACCGGCCAGTCGGTGCGGCGGCCGGGGCGGGGCAGGGTGCGCGGCGACACCTGCAGCTCCTCGTCCCGGACATCGCCCTTCTTCATGACGAAGGCGAAGGGCACGCCGGTTTCCGCCATCTGCGCCACGGCCACGTCCAGCGCCGGGCCCAGGGCCTCCGGCGTGGCCGGGAAGGGGGCCTGCGGGATTTCCATCAGGGTCAGCAGATCCTGGGTGATGCGGCCCATCACCTCGTGCTGCGGCTCATCCGGCTGGCCGGGCTGGCCGCGCCAGGTGGTGACGAACAGCGTCGGGATGCGGAACGGCGCATTCAGCGAGGTCAGCGGGTTGACCGCGTTGCCCAGGCCGGAGTTCTGGCACATCACGACGGTGCGGCGGCCGGCCAGCCAGGCGCCAGCGGCGATCGCCACCGCCTCGCCCTCGCTGGCGGCACCGACATAGCTCAGGGCCTTGCTGCCGAGAACGCCGTTGATCAGCGGGGTCAGGAAGCTGCAGGGGACCCCGGTGTAGAAGTCGTGGCCGCGCGTCTTCGCTGCCGCGATGAAATCGTCTGCGGTGATCATGTCGACGTTCTAAAGCGCGATGGCCCGGGATGGAAGCGTAACCGCGTCCATCCCAGGCATGCATCGGGTGAAGTCATCTGTGCGGAACCTGTGCCCGGATGGCCGGGCGCGGGTTCTATGCTCAGGTGAAGTTGCGCGCGTCGGCCAGGTCGCTCAGCGTGTCGACATCCAGCCAATGGGCGGTGAAGTACTGCACCACCACCGGATGCTTGGCCGCCAGGCGGGTCAGCAGCAGCGGCAGATCCGCCGTCTCCAGCAGCCCTTCGGCCTCGATCAGGTCGATCTCCTCGCGCAGCCAGGCGGCGCCTTGCGTGCTGAACCGGGCCAGGCCGATCCATTCGCCGCTGACCTCGCCGGCCGGGATCGACTGCGACATCGATTTCAGGTGCACCGCCGTGTCGTCCAGGTAGCTGCCGGAGTAGGGCCGGTCGGCGGCCACCAGGTCGCGGATGGTCTTCTTCGGGTCCTTCACCGACAGGCTCAGCCCGTCGACCGCGACGACGATGTCACCCTCGCTCGACATCAGCCCGTCCAGGATGTAGCGGCGGAACAGCACGTCGCCATAGGCGACCACCGCCTCGCCATCCAGCGCCTTGCGGGCCTGGGCCAGCGAGAACACCTCGCCGGTCTCGGCGAAGCGGTCGTTGTCGACGGTCTTGATGCCGGGGACGGCCACCGCCTCCTTGCGATAGCCGCGCACGACGGTGACGTCGCGCAGGCCGCTGTCGGCAAAGGTGGTGACCAGTCGCTGCAGCAGCGACTGGCCGCGCACGTCGATCATGCATTTCGGCTGGTCGCGGGTCAGGTCGCCCAGATCGCCGCGCGACGCCGCCAGCACCACGGCCTTGGGCGCGGCCTTGCCCGGCAGGTAGCGGCGCTCGGCCGCCTCCAGCTCGGCATTGCCGACCAGCGCGAAGATGTCGCGGACGGTGGCGACCCGGCCCTCGACCTCACGCAGCGACTGGTCCTCGAAGATCCGGCGGGCGGTCTCGCGCATCGCGGTCATCGACGCGCGCAGCAGGTGGTTCGCCCAGATGATGGTCGAGATGCCGGCCTGGCGGAACAGGTCGGTCGAGGTGGCATAGTACATGGTCGGCACGATCACGATCGGCGACCGGTTGGCCCAGCGCTCGGTGAACTCGAAGATCTCGTTGGCCGTCGATTTCTTGGAATGGATCAGGATCGCGTCGGCCCCGGCCGCATGATAGGCCTCGGCCCGGCGCAGCGCCTCTTCCATGCCGCGGCCGGAGATCAGCGCCTCGACCCGCGCGACGAGGATGAAGTCGTCGTCGGTCTGGCTGTCCTTGCCGGCCTTGATGCGGCCGCAGAACTCATCGATATCCGCCAGCGGCTGGGCTTCGCCGATGAAGGAGTTGGTCTTCGGGAACAGCTTGTCCTCGATGCACACCCCGGCGATGCCGCGCTCGCAAAGCTTGCGCACCAGGCGGCGGACATTGTTGAAGTTGCCGTAGCCGGTGTCGCCGTCGACCAGGATCGGCAGCGTCGTCGCGTCCGCCATGTACTCCAGGGTGTCCAGCACCTGGGTCCAGGACGCCTCGTTGCTGTCGCGCAGCCCCAGGCTGGCCGACCCGGTCAGGCCCGACGCCCAGATGCCGCGGAAGCCGGCTTCCTCGACGATCTTGGCGGACAGGCCGTTATGCGCCTCCATCAGGAAGGACAGCGACGGGGAGGAGATCTCCTCGCGCAACGCCGCGAACACCGTCTTCGGCCGGCCACCCTTTTCGGGGGCGCTGTTGCCGGACGATCCCGCCGTGGCGGTGTCTTCGAAAGCCTTCATCGCTGCTTCTTCAGTCATGTACCGGATGTCCGGATTGCGGGATCTCGACTGTCCAGCACCTTGCCGGGCCGTCCTGTCGGCCTGTATCTTCGTCCGGTGTCCGAAAAATGCAACCGGGGCCTCATAGTCTTGTCACACAGCGATGGGCATTCGACCGCCGCGATCATCCTCGCGGCCGGTGTCGGCAGGCGCCTGGGATCGGCCGTGGACGGCCCAAAAATCCTCCTTCAGTTCGGCGGCCGGTCGCTGCTGCAACGGCATATCGCCGCGCTTCACGCCAATGGGGTCGAGGACATCTCGATCACCATCGGGCATGAGGGCGACTCGATCCGGCACGAGATCGAGCGGCTCGGCCTCGCCGGCCGCATCCGCTTCGTCGAGAACCCGCGCTACCGCGAAGGCAGCCTGGTCTCGCTCTGGGCCCAGCGCGACCTCTTGTCCTCCGGCGGGCCGATCGTGCTGATGGATGGCGACGTGCTGTATGGCGACGCCATGATCGGCCGTCTCCTCGCCGCAGCGCCGGAGAACACGCTGCTGGTCGACCGCGAGATCGAGCCGGGCGACGAGCCGGTGAAGATCTGCTTCCGCGGCGACACCATCGTCGATTTCCGCAAGAAGCCCGAACACGCCCATGACTGGCACGGCGAATCGGTCGGCTTCTTCCGCTTCTCGCCCGACATGGCGCGGGCGCTGGGCGAACGCACCGACTGGTATGTCCGGCAGGGCATCACCACTGTTGAATACGAGGAAGCGATCCGCGACCTCATCCTGGCCCAGCCGCAGCGTTTCGGTGTCGCCGACATCAGCGATCTGCCCTGGACCGAGATCGACTTCGATGTGGATGTGACCCGCGCGCGGCTGGAGATCCTGCCGCAGTTGGAGCGTTGACCATGCCCGATTCCCTTTCCGCCGCCCGCCGCGACAGCACGACTGCCGGCCCGCTGTCCGCCGACGACCTCGCGGCCTATGCGCGCACCGGCTGGGTCGCGGCCCGCGGTTTCTTCGATGCCGCCGAGACCGCGGCGATCACCCGCTGGACCGACGAGCTGAGCGCCATGCCCGAAGAGCCGGGCAAGCACATGGTCTATTACGAGCCCAGCCTGCTCGACCCGGCCAGGCGGGTGGTGCAGCGGATCGAGAATTTCTGCCCCTACCACCCGCAGTTCGACGGCCTGGTCCGCGGCGGCCGGCTGTTCCAGGCGGTGGAGCAGCTGCTCGAAGGCCCCTCCTGCCTGTACAAGGAGAAGATCAACTTCAAGGAAGCGGGCGGCGCCGGGTTCGAGCCGCACCAGGACCAGCAGGCCGGCTGGTCGCGCTATGCGCCGATCTTCCTGACCGTAATGGTCTCGGTCGACCGCGCCACGATCGCCAATGGCTGCCTGGAGATGGCCGACACGCCGCGCCTGACCGGCATGATCGGCGAGGAGTGGAAGCCGCTGACCGACGCGCAGATGGCCGGCTTCACGCTGGAACCGGTGACGACCGAGCCGGGCGACGTGCTGTTCTTCGACAGCTACGCCCCGCACGCCTCGAAGCCGAACCTGACCGACAAGGGCCGGCGCATCCTGTACCTGACCTACAACCGCCTGGCCGATGGCGACCATCGCGAGCTGTACTTCGCCGAGAAGCGCGCCAACTTCCCACCCGACATCGAGCGCGAGCCCGGCAAGGCCTACAAGTTCCGGGTGTAAGGCCTGCCCCAGCCTCCCTTTTTTGTCATTGCCGGGCTTGACCCGGCAATCCAGAAGCTGTCGACAGTCTCTGGATGCCCGGGTCGAGCCCGGGCATGACAATGAAGGGGAATCGAGCCCTGAGACGGACCGCGCGGGCGAGAAGGTCCACCCGTAGGACAGTCTGTTTCCATTCAGGACGATTGACCGGCCCGGCCCAGTGGCCATCTGTGCGGTGACGCACTTCGCCACCCAGAGACAAGCATGGCACAGCCCCTCGAACTCGGCCTCGACACCTTCGGCGACGTCACCACGGGGGCGGACGGCCAGCCGCTGCCGCACGCCCAGGTGATCCGCAACGTCATCGCCGAGGGCGTGCTGGCCGACGAACTCGGCATCGATGTCTTCAGCGTCGGCGAACACCACCGCTCCGATTTCGCCGTCTCCGCGCCCGAGGTGCTGCTGGCGGCGATCGCCGGGCGCACCAGCCGCATCCGCCTGGGCTCGGCCGTCACCGTGCTCAGCTCCGACGACCCGATCCGCGTGTTCCAGCGCTTCTCGACCGTCAATGCCGCCTCGGACGGCCGGGCCGAGGTCGTGCTCGGCCGCGGCTCCTTCACCGAATCCTTCCCGCTGTTCGGCTTCGACCTCAACGACTACGAGGCGCTGTTCGAGGAAAAGCTGGACCTGTTCGCGGCGCTGCTGCCGCAGCAGCCGGTGACCTGGCAGGGCACCACCCGGACGCCGCTGACCAACCAGCTGGTGTATCCGCCGGTCGAGACCGGCACGCTGAAGACCTGGATCGGCGTCGGCGGCAGCCCGGAATCGGTGGTCCGCGCCGCCCGCTACAACCTGCCGCTGATGCTGGCCATCATCGGCGGCGACCCCAAGCGCTTCCGGCCCTATGTCGACCTCTACCACCGCGCCCTGGCACAGCTGGAGCGGCCGGTGCTGCCGGTCGGCGTGCACTCGCCCGGCTATGTCGCCGACACCGACGAACAGGCGCGGACCGAGCTGTTCCCCGACTACAAGCGCATGCGCGACAAGATCGGGGCGGAGCGCGGCTGGCCGCCGATGGGGCAGGGGGAATTCGAGCGCGAGGCCGAGCACGGCTCGCTCTATGTTGGCTCGCCCGAGACCGTGGCCCGCAAGATCGCCGCGACCGTCAAGGCGCTGGACGCCTCGCGCTTCCAGCTGAAGTACAGCGCCGGCCCGCTGCCGCATGAGAAGCTGATGCGCAGCATCGAACTGTTCGGAACCAAGGTTGTGCCGATGGTCCGCGACCTGCTGGCCTGAGACCGTCCTGAAACGCGCCGGCGCGGCCGTCTGATGGCGGTTCCTGTGCTTCCGGTGCTCACGGACGACCATGTCCGCTGCGCGCCGGTTCTCGGAACCACCAACAGCCGACTCACGCCGACACGTTTCCGAACGGTCTCCGGGGCCGGCCATCCCGCACCACCGTCGCCAGCGTGCGTTGGTTCCTGGGGGAGTTGGCCCGCCCACCCCACACCGTCATCGCGA
>NZ_JBYRFX010000711.1:0-21189 GCF_057815775.1 Inquilinus sp. | reverse complement strand
CAGCGCCAAATGCGCGAAGAGACCGCCACCGCGACCTCATCTTAACGCACTGATATTCCTAGAAGAAACTGGAGCGGGCGAAGGGATTCGAACCCTCGACCCCAACCTTGGCAAGGTTGGGAGATATTGGTGCGGACGGCGGGACTCGAACCCGCACTCCCAAGGGATGCAGATTTTCATACCACTTCGGCTTTCGCCGCCACCCGTTGGTGTTCGTGGTCTGGACTATCCCTTCACCATAGCTGCTAGGCCGTAGGTGCCGCCCGTCTAGTCTCTACACCTTCTTCGTCAACTACGTCATCGGCGAAGCTTGGCTCGGGATTGGCTTAGAGGCGAACCCCGTTAGCGTTCCCCGAATTTGAGCGGTTCTACTCCGAGAGTTTCCTCCCGGGCACTCCAAACAAAGTCTGCTGTGTCTACCAGTTTCACCACGTCCGCAATGACGCGTGGATTGCTTCTTGCCACAGCGTCGCCCGTCGCGCGAGCCTAAAGGGCATGTCGAAAAATCTGGTGGCTCCTATATGGCTCCTAGCGGCAATTCCGACGCCGATGAAAATTCATTCTGATACCATTTAAAGTATTGAAAAATATAACTAATAGCTGATCTGCGGCAGGTCGCCGCATCACCGATATTCCAGTTTTTAAGTCTGCTGTGTCTACCGGTTCCACCACGTCCGCACGGGTTCCGTCTATCGCCGAAGCCGGCCGGCGCGCAAGCGCAATGCGCCTTGCGCCAATGCGTCTTGCACCACGGCCGGCGATCGCTCATGTCAGGGAGATGAGCGATCTCGACTGGATCCGCCTGGCCTGGCTGGCCGCGGCCCTGATCCTGGTGGCGCCGGCCGCATTCCGGCGCGGCTGGGGTGGCCGTGGCCTGGCCTATGCCGCGGCGTGGCTGGGCATCGCCCTGCTGATCGGCTTGGCCTATTCGGTTTTCTCGGGCTCCTTCCCGGGGTCGAGGCCGGCGGTGCCGCCGAGCGAAACCACCAAAACCCGCACCGCCTCCGTCGCCGCGGACAGCTTGACTTCATCGGTGCCGCGCAGCACCAGGCTGGTGCCGAACTTGCCGGCCCGGAAATACGGGTAGCTGCCGATCGACAGGTCCGGATAGTCGGCGGCGATGGCACCGAGGCCGGCGGCGATCATCCCTTCGCCGAGGTCACAGGACACGGTGCGGCTGAGCACCCGGTCGCCGCCGGTCAGGGTCGGGGCGATGCCGTCGAACATCGCCTGCATGATGCGCGGCACCCCGGCCATGACATGGACGTTGCCGATGCGGAAGCCCGGCGCGGCGCTGACCGGGTTGTCGATCAACGTGCCGCCCTCCGGCACATTGGCCATGCGCAGCCGCGCCTCGTTCAGCTGGCCGGCCTCGTAATGCGCCTCCAGCCGCCGCACCGCCTCCGGATGGCGCAGCAACGGCACGCCGAAGGCTCGGGCAATACATTCGGCGGTGATGTCGTCATGGGTCGGGCCGATGCCGCCGGTGGTGAAGACGTAGTCGTAGCGGCCGCGCAGCGCGTTGACCGCGGCCACGATCTCGTCCGGCACGTCGGGCACCACTCGCGCCTCGCGCAGGCGGACGCCAAGCTCGGTCAGCCGCTCCGCCAGATACGCCATGTTGGCGTCCTTGGTGCGACCGGAGAGGATTTCGTCGCCGATCACCAGGATAGCGGCGGTCACGATGCGCGTTTCGGTCATGCGGTCCTGCCTATCGATTCCGGTCGCTTCCGCACCATATCCGGTCGGGTAGCGACCGGCCGGCAGCGATGCTATAGCCTAGTCGTGATGCGAGACAGGATAGAAAGCGTGACCGAGGTGGAACCCCAGACCCGCGAGGAAGGCCACATCCCCCTGCATGGCGAGGCCGATTTCGCGGCAATGCGTCGTGCCGGCCGGCTGGCCGCCGAAATCCTCGACTTCATCACTCCGCATGTGCAGCCCGGCATCACCACCGACGCGCTGGACAAGCTGTGCGACAGCTTCATGCGCGACCATGGCGCGGTGCCGGCGACGCTGGGCTATCGCGGCTATCCGAAGTCGAGCTGCATTTCGCTGAACCATGTCGTCTGCCACGGCATCCCGGGCGACCGGGTGCTGGAGAATGGCGATATCCTGAACATCGATGTCACCCCGATCCTGGACGGCTGGTACGGCGACAGCAGCCGCATGTACATCGCCGGCGACAAGGTCGCGGTGAAGGCCAAGCGGCTGATCGAGGTGACCTATGAGGCGATGATGCGCGGCATCGCCGTGGTCAGGCCCGGCGCCACGCTGGGCGACATCGGCCACGCCATCCAGGCCTATGCCGAGGGCCATCGCTTCTCGGTGGTGCGCGACTTCTGCGGCCATGGCGTCGGCAAGGTGTTCCACGCCCCGCCCAGCATCCTGCATTACGGCCGCCGCGGCGACGGGCTGGTGCTGCGCGAAGGCATGATGTTCACTATCGAGCCGATGATCAACGCCGGTCACTGGGCGGTAAAGATCCTGTCCGACGGCTGGACCGCGGTGACCCGCGACCGCAGCCTGTCGGCCCAGTTCGAGCACACGGTCGGCGTCACCGCCGACGGGGTGGAGATCTTCACCCTGTCGCCCGCCGGCCTGACCCAGCCGCCCTACGCCATCCCGTGACCAGGAAGCCGGTGCCGTGACCGAAGCGCCGGACGCGACGGAGCCCGCTCCCCACTACAGCGGCCATCGCGACCGGCTGCGGCAGCGCTTCCTCACCGCCGGTGCGGCGGCGCTGGCCGACCACGAGATCCTCGAACTGTTGCTGTTCTCGTCGATCGTGCGGCGCGACACCAAGCCGCTGGCCAAGCAGCTGATCGCCACCTTCGGCAGCCTGGGCGCGGTGCTGGCGGCGACGCCGACCCAGCTGGCCCAGCGCGGCGGCCTGAGCGACATCAGCGTCGCCCTGCTGAAGGTGGTGCAGGCCGCGGCCGAACGCCTGCTGAAGGAACAAGTGGTCGACCGTCCCGTGCTCGGCTCCTGGCAGGCGCTGCTGGATTATCTCGGCGTCGCCATGAAGTTCGGCACCACCGAGCAGGTGCGGCTGCTGTTCCTCGACCGCAAGAACGCGCTGCTGGCGGACGAAACCCCGGCCCAAGGCACGGTCGACCAGGCCCCGGTCTATCCGCGCGAGGTCGCCCGCCGGGCACTGGAGCTCGGCGCTAGTGCGTTGATTTTAGTACATAATCACCCCTCCGGCGACCCGACGCCGTCGCGCGCCGATATCGAGATGACCAAGGCCGTGGCCCGTGCGCTCGACGCCGTCGGCGTGACCCTGCACGACCATGTCATCATCGGCCGCAAGGGCCATTCCAGCTTCAAGAGCCTCGGCCTGATCTGAGCTGCGTCAGCCGGCCCTGGCCGGCAGGGCCGGCGCATCCAGGACCTGCCAGATCCCCTCGGCCACATCGGACCATCGGCGCAGATCCTCGCGGCGGATCCGCCGCGCCATGGCCTCGCGATAGTCGACATCGGTGATGAGCTTCAGGCACGCATCGCGGATGGATTTCGGATCATAGGGATCGACATATTCAACGAGCGACCCGCCGACCTCCGGCATCGCGCTGACATTCGAAGCGACGACGGGCCGCCCGAACCAGAGACCTTCGCCGATCGGCAGCCCCCAGCCTTCGTAGTAGCTGGCCGAAACCGAGAACAGGCAGCGGCCATAGAGATAGGCCAGTTCGAAATCGTCCGGCCGGTCGACGATGCGGATATAGCCATCGAGATTGCCGGTGCCCCGCAGAAAATCGTCGAAGGCCCCCTTGGCCCAGCCCTGCTTTCCGGCAAAGACCAGCCGCGGCGTGTCGAGGCCCAGGCGCCGGTAGATCTCCTGCCAGACGATCGCGAGCGTCCAGACATTCTTGCGGGATTCGATCGTCCCGACGACCAGGACATAGGGCAGCAGGGCGGCGTTCAGGACATCGGAGCGGATCCGGCGTTCGCTGAAGTTGTGCCGCTCCGGATCGAACAGCTTGGCCGGTGCCCGCTGCAGCATCGCATCCGAGCCCTCGGGCAGAAGCAGCTCATGCGCGAGCGGAACCACCCGGATCGGCACGACGTGCCCGGCATGCGCCCGCATGAAGCATTCGAGATCCCGTTGCGTCGATTCGGAGTTCACCAGAAACACATCGACGAAGCGGCACATCCGCTCAATCCAGTCCGAAAACTGTTCCGGCATGTTGGTGATCACATGCTCGGGCGCAATCAGGGGAATGAGATCGTGCACGAACAGATACACCTCGACCCCCAGGCGCCGCCGGGCATCCTCGAGTGAATTCATATATGTCTCGAACAGGCTTTCCCAGGTTGCCCCGGATATGAAAATGCGGTCGCCCTTGTTGAAAGAGACATCGGAGTAGTTCTTGGCCTCGAACCGGCGAGACCGCTTTGCCCGGATTTTCCGCTTGGCAAACGTGCGCCCGCCATCGAGTGCATTCCTCAGCCGCAAGCGGATATTGTGGTAGTAACGCCCGAACGGATTCTTATACCGCCTTCTCAGGTATTCCCCGATTTTGACGACGCCTTCGCTTTTGTGATCAATGTTGAAATATCTGCAGAATTCGGCGTGATCAAAGGCCTGTCCGTCGCCGATCGGCTTTGAAGGAAACCAGACAATCCGCTTCACCAGCGGATGATAGCAAATCAGCCTGATGTCGTGATCTTTATAGGTTTTGGACAGATGCTTTATGATCTCGACAGACACACGCTGTATCCCACTCAATCGCGTGTTGGACCGCGCAAACACGATCACGTCGCTCACGTCGAAGTAGATTATTTTATCAGTGCTCATCCGCCACCCCCGCCCGGATGCGCGTGTGGCTCTGGCGCGGCCCAGGGCGGAGGGTGGCTGGTGACGGGGTCGGCGATCGCATGATCGGCTCTTATTTGTGGGAAATTATCCCACAATAGATCCTTGGGATCGACGCCCTCGTCAATCGGAATGATGTTTCCAAAGATTTCCGGTCATAGGCCAGGGTTTCGGCCCTCGCCCCGGCGTTACAGAAGCTGCTCCTCATAGGCATAGCCGGAGAGCTTCACCGGCCCGCCCGCGGTGACGAGGATCTGTTCCTCCAGCTTCACCCCCTCGCCGCCATGCGGGTCGCCGACGAAGCTCTCGATGCAGAACACCATGTTCTCCAGCACCACCCCGTCATGGCCGGCTTCGTCGAAGGCGCGCCGGTGCATCACCAGCGGGTATTCGTTGCACAGGCCGATGCCGTGCGCGATGGCGCCATTCTGGCGTTCGAGATAGCGGTCGGGCAGTTCGTTGGCACGCTCGCCGATCTCGCGGAAGCTGGCCCCGGGCTGGAACAGCTCGATGTTGCGATGGACCTGCATATGGGCCGCCTCATAAAGACGCCGCTGGTCGTCGGTCGGCCGCCGATGGCCGGCGATCCAGCTTCGCGAAATGTCCGCGGAGTAGCCATGCGGCCCGATCAAATCCGAATCGAAGGCGATCATGTCGCCATTCTCGATCACGCGGGCGCTCGCCTCTTGATACCAGGGGTTGGTCCGTGGCCCCGAATTCAGCAGGCGGGTTTCGATCCATTCCCCGCCGAGTTCGATGTTGGCGGTGTGCAGATGGGCCCACAGTGCAATTTCGGTGATGCCGGGCTCGCGCGCCATGTCCATGCAGCGCATGCCCTCCTCGCAGACCTGCACCGCCTCTTGGATCGCGACGATCTCGTCCGGCGTCTTGATCATCCGGGCCAGGTTCAGCGGCTCCTGCCCGTCGATGACCCGGAGGCCCAGCGCCTCCAGGGCCCGCAATCCCGGAGGATCCAGCCGGTCGACGGCGATGCGGCGGTCGCCACGGCCATGCAGGCGAACAAGATCCTCGATCTCACGCGCCCAGATCCGCACCTTTTCATCGCCACGGCTGCCGGTGACGAAATGATACCAGGCCACCGCGTCGCGGATTTCGTCGACGGCGGGGAAGTCTCTCGACAGATGGGCACAGCCCTTGAAGTCGAACAGGATGACGGGACCGTCGGCCGCCACGAACGCGTATCGGCAGGGGTTGTGCAGCGAATAGACCTGCATGTTGGACGTGCCCGTGGCGTACCGGATGTTGGTCGGGTCGTACAGCAGGGCACCGGCGCAGCCGATGCCGCGCAACTGTGCCCGAAGCCGCGCAAGGCGTTCCACATGCAGCCGAGGTGCATCGACCCGGGTGTTCGGATAACAGGCAGTCTCAGGCGCAATCATGGGATTTCTCGTCCGGGCTCGATGTCGACGGGAACCGGCACGCAGACCGGCAAGGCCGGGGCAACCCCGCCTTGCATATCGAACTGTGTCGATCCCCCTATGGTTCGATCCGACGGCCAAATCGTCGTCTGGATCGATAGGCTGCCCTGAATTCAAGGCGACGAATGATATGATATTGATGTGTCCAGGCGTCTTCCAGCCGGGCACTTTTATGGAAACGATCGAAACCGTCTATGGTTGATCTGCGCGATCTCGAATTCTACACGCCGGGCTTCGTCGCGTTCGATGCGGCCGTGCGCCTCGGCAGCTTCACCGCGGCGGCGGAGGAACTGGGCGTCACCCAGCCGACGATCAGCTACCGGATTCGCCAGCTGGAGCAGCGCCTGGGCATCCAGCTGTTCTCCCGGCGCGGACGCGGCACCCGCCTGACCTTCGAAGGCCAGCTGGTCCTGACGCAGATCCGGGAATCGATGACCAGCCTGCTGCTGGCGGCACGGTCGATCCGGCGCGCCGGCACCCATCCGCGCACCATGACCCTGCTAGTGCCGCCGTCCTTTGCGACCCATTGGCTGGTGCCCCGCCTCAAGGCGCTGGGGGCCCTGTCCCGAGGCGTGAACATCCGCATTCTCACGACCGAACGGGAGATCGACGACAGCGATGAAACGGTCGACCTTGCCATCCTTCGCGGGCACCGGCGTTTCACCGACAGCGAGGCCTGGCCCCTGGTGGCCGAGGAGGTGACACCGGTGTGCAGCCCCGATTTCCTGCCCGGAAGGACCAGGGCCTGGACCGCCGAGAGCCTGCTCGCCCTCGACCACATCGACCTGCACGAGCCGTACCATTCGCACCTCACCTGGGCCGAATGGGCGATGCGCATGGGCGTCGGCGCCCCGGCGCGGGCGGCGCGGTACGATTTCACCGATTACGCGATCGCCCTGGCGGCGGCGCTGTCAGGTCAAGGATTGGTGCTGGGGTGGCGCCATCTCGTCTCGGACCTGCTGCACGACGGACGGCTGGTCGCGCCGCTGGCGCGATGGCTGGTGACCGGGGAGACCTATTGGGTCGTCCAGAAAAGGCATGCGGTCGGCCTGCCGCATGTCACCGCCATCCGCGAATGGCTGCTCCAGCAGATCCACGAGCCGCGACCGGCAGGATGAGCACATCGCAGCCCGGCCCACCCTGAGGCCGGACTGCGGAGATTCAGATCAGGCCGGCACCGGCGCGTCTTCGCGCACCAGCCCTTCGCGCTTCAGCTCGGCCCAGAAATCGGCCGGGATCGGCACGGTGATCAGCGCCTTGTTGCGCTCCACCTCCTCCGGCTTCACAGCGCCCGGGATCATCGAGGCGACGACCGGGTGGGCCAGCGGGAACTGGATCGCCGCCGCCGGCAAGGCGACGCCGTGGCGCTTGCACACCGCCTCGATCCGGGCCACCCGGTCCATGATCTCGGGCGGCGCATCCTTGTAGTTGTACTTGGCGCCCGGCACGGCGCCGGTGGCCAGGATGCCGGAATTGTAAGGTCCGCCCAGCATGATGCCGATGTCGCGGCGCTGGCACAGCGGCAGGAAGTCATCCAGCGCGGTCTGTTCCAGCAGGGTGTAGCGCCCGGCCAGCAGGAAGCAGTCGAAATCGCCGCCCTCCGCGAAGCGCATGCAGGATTCGACCTCGTTGACGCCGACGCCGATCGCCTTGACCACGCCTTCGTCGCGCAACTGCAGCAGCGCCTTGTAGGCGCCGGCCAGGGCTTCCTTCAGCCGCTGCTCATAGGCCTCGCGCGAGCCATGGGTCCAGATGTCGACATCGTGGATCAGCAGCACGTCGATCGCGTTGATGCCCAGCCGCATCAGGCTCTGTTCAAAGGAGCGCATGGCGCCGTCATAGCTGTAGTCGAAGGTCGGATTGAACTCGAGCCCGCCGGCCCAGCCGCCATGGTCCACCGCCTCGCCACGCGCCGGCGCGTCGAAGACACGCCCGACCTTGGTCGACAGGATGTAGCTGTCGCGCGGCTTCTGCCGCAGCACATGGCCGAAGCGCTGCTCGGACAGGCCGTAGCCGTACAGCGGCGAGGTGTCGAACAGGGTGACGCCGAGGTCGTGCGCCGCCTCGATCGTCGCCAGCGCCTGCGGTTCCGGCAGCTTCTGGTAGAAGTCGCCGAGCGGGGCGCCACCGAAGCCGAGCTGGGTGACGGGGACGCCGCTCTTGCCCAGCGGGCGCGTCGCGATCGGGTCCATGATGGTTCTCCTGGAGTCGGGTGGGCTCAGCCGAGCCGGTAGAATTCGATGGCGGTGTCGCGGTACAGCCGGCGCAGATCGGCCTCCGACGCGTCCACCAGGATGGCGTCCAGCATCTCGACCCAGCGGCGGTAGCTGGAGGCCAGCTCGCAGACCGGCCAGTCGCTGCCGAACAGCGTTCGCTCGAAGCCGAAGCAGTCGATTGTGTGCCGGATATAGGGTTCGATCTGCGCCCGGGTCCAGGCGGCCGGGTCAGCCTCGGTGACCACGCCGGACAGCTTGCACCAGACATTCGGCAACGCCGCCAGCGCCTTCATCTGGTCGCGCCACGGCTGGTCGATCCCGGCCTTGATCCCCGGCTTGCCGATGTGGTCGAGCACGAAGCGGATTTCGGGGCAGCGCCGCACCAGCTCCAGCGCGCTGTCGAACTGGGGGTGGAAGATGCACAGATCGAAGGACAGATCGTAGCCGGCCAGCAGCTTCACGCCTTCGATAAAGCCGGGCTGGATGCAGAAATCGACGGATTCGCCCTGGATCAGCCGGCGGATGCCGCGCAGCTTCGGCGTGGCGGCCAGGAGCGCGTCGAGCTGCGGCCGCACCGCGGCGCCGGTCTCGATCGCGGCGGAGGCGACGATGGCGGCCAGCCGCGGATCGGCCAGCGCCCCGACCCAGCGCGCCTCATCCACCCGCTGCCCCGGGGCGGCATCAACCTCGACGAAGACGTAACGGTCGATCGCGACGCCATCGCGCTGGCGGTCGTAATCCGCCGGCAGGTGCAGCGATCTGAGGGCGGCCACCCGGTCCATCCAGGGATAGGACAGAGCCTCGGGATCGTAGATATGCACATGGCTGTCGATGATCGGGAACCCGGGCATCACGCTTCCTCCGCGGCCGATTTGATTTTGTCCGACTTTAGACGAAATCGCAGCAGGCGCCACAAGAGAGAGGTCGTTCTCAGCCCTTTGATGCTTCGCCCCCGTCGAGCAGCGCTTCGAGGCCGCCGATGTCGGGCAGGCAGAGATCGGCCAGGCCGGCCAGGGTCTCACGCGTGCCGGTGCCGGTCAGCACGCCGACGCACAGGCCGACGCCGGCAGCGCGGCCCATCGCCATGTCGTGCCGGTTGTCGCCGACCATGGCGACGGCGCCGGGCGGCAGCCCGGTCGCGTCGCAGAAGCCGTAGACCATGCCCGGATTCGGCTTGTGGCCATGGCCGCTGTCGTAGCCGGCGACGAAGTCGACCAACTCATCCAGCCCGAACATATCAAGGGTCTTGTGGATCGCGACCTCGCCATCGCTGGAGGCCACGCCGAGCACCAGGCCACGGGCGCGCAGCCGCCGGAACAGCCCGACCGGGTCGGCCACGGTCGGCACGATCGCGGTCGAGGTCGCGCCCTGGAAGATGCGGTCCATCTCCGGCACCAGCAGGTCGAGGTCGTAGGGGCTGCCGGCGGCGATCCAGGCGGCTGCGATCTCCGGCGTCGCGCCGGCGGCGAACAGCGTGTCGGCCCGGACCACGCCGGTATCAGGATCGGCGCCGCCGACCACCAGCAGCCGCCGCGCCAACTCCGGGTCGCCGGCCGCGGCGAACAGCGCCGCCTCGCGATTCAGCGGCGTCCAGGTCGAGGCGTAGTCGATCAGCGTGCCGTCTTTGTCGAACAAGATGGCGCGGATCTCAGATGCTGGGGTCTTGGCCGTGGTCATGACGGCTCCTCTTCGAAATAGCCGCCTTCGAGGGTGATGTGGCTCAGCGCCCGGTCCTCGTGCCGCATGCGCCAGGACAGCAGCTTCTGGGCATAGGCCAGCACTTCAACTGCATAGGCCGGGTCGCCGCTGCGGTCGTCGAATTCGCCGGGGTCGCGCTCCAGGTCGAAGAACAGCGGCGGCAGGCCGGTGCAATGCACGTATTTGCGCCGGGCGTCGCGGATCACCTGGACGCCGCATTCGTGGCCCTGCAGCCGGCCATGCTCGCTTTCGATCCGCTCGCGCACATTGCCGAAATCATAGAACCAGTGCGCCGCATCGCGCCAATCCGCCGGCGTCTCGCCGCGGCAGAACGGCAGCAGCGAATGGCCGTCGCAGTGGCGCGGCACGGCCAGGCCCAGCCAGTCCAGGATGGTCGGCATGATGTCGACCGATTCGGTGAAGCTGTCGACCTGCCGGCCGCGCCCGGCATCGGCGGCGGCGCGCGGATCGCGGACGATCAGCGGGATGTGGGCCGACTGGTCGAAATAGCCAAGCTTGCCGAACAGGTGATGGTCGCCGAGCTGTTCGCCATGATCGGAGGTGAAGACGATCAGCGTGTCGTCCCACTGGCCACTCTGCTGCAGGAACTCGAAGACGCGGCCGAGATGGTGATCGACCTCCGAGGCCAGGCCGTAATAGGCGGCGCGGACCGCGGCGACCCCGGCGGCATCGAGATCGGCGGCGCGCCCTTCGGCATGATTCAGGAATTTGTCGAGTGGCACGGCCCGATGCAGCCCGGCCAGCAGCGGGTGCTGCGCCGCCTCCGCCGCCGCGGACGGGCCACGCAGCGGCGCCGGCGTCGCCGCCGGATCATAGGCCATATGCCAGGGCGCCGGCGCGGCGAAGGGCGGGTGCGGGCAGACATAGGTCAGGTGGACGAACCAGGGCTGGTCGCGCCGCGCCGCCAGATGCCGCAGCAATTGGTCGGTCAGGAAGGCGGTCTCGCTGTCCTCGGCCCGGACCCGGGTCGGGGCCAGGCCGCCGGGCGCGGTCTCGCCGGCCGGGTCGGGATCGTACAGCGGCTCCCGCCCCTCCCCTGGTGCTGCGATGTCGTAGCCCTTGGCCAGCAGGTCGGCGATCCAGCCGCGGCTGAGCTCCGAGAGGTTCATCACCGGGGTGAAGCCGGGGGCCACGCTTTCATAGGTGTCGCGCGCCGGGTCGCCGGGCGGGCGGCCGCGTGGGTCGAGCGCCGTGTCGGTGTAGCCGAACAGCAGTGGTTCCCACCCGCCACGCCGGACCTCGAGTGCCAGGTTGCCGTGGCGGGCGTCGAGCGGCATGCCGTTGCGGACGCTGCGATGGGTATGAGGGTAGAGGCCGGTCAGCAGTGTCGCCCGCGACGGGCCGCAGGGATAGGCGTTGGTGTAGTGGCGCCGGAACAGCGTCGCGTCGGCCGCCAGCGCGTCGAGCGCCGGGGTGCGGATGCAGGGGTGCCCCACCGCCGACAGCGTGTCGCCACGCCACTGATCCGCGGTGATGAACAGCACATTGGCCACGCCGGAAACCTCCGCCCACAACGCTTCGCGACTGCTGATACAGCAAGCGCCGGCGTCGCGACATGGGAAAGCGGCCCCGCGCGGCCCCGCGCCGCGCGGGTCAGCCCAACCTGGATTTCAGGACGATGCGGTCACCCTCAGGATAGCGGCGGCACCCGCAGCACCTGACCGGGATAGATCTTATCGGGGTCCTTCAGCATCGGCTTGTTGGCCTCGAAGATCGCCGTGTATTGGGCGCCGTGGCCCTTGCCGTATTGCGCCTCGGCGATCTTCCACAGCGTGTCGCCCTTCTGCACCGTGACCATGGCAGCCGCGGCCGCCGGCGCGGACACCGCCAGGTTGTTCTCGACCTGGGCGACGCCGAGTGTGTTGCCGACGGTCAGCGCGATCTTCTCTGCCGTCTCGGTGTCGGCGGCAGTGCCGCCGATCTTGACCTTGTCCCCCTCGACGGTGATGTCGAGGCCGCTGGCGTCCAGCCCCTGCTGCGCCACCGCCTTCTTGAGATCATCCGGCGAGGCGGCCTGGGCCTCGCTCGCCCCGAACAGCTTGTCGCCGGCATGTTTGATGAAATTGATCAGCCCCATGGCATACCCCCTGACGGCTTGGTCGTGGTTGTCGGTCATGAGCAGCGGGTCGGCCAGCGGCCGATCCCGTCGATTCAACGGCGGAATGGAGACAATGTTCCCATGCCGCCTTGTTTCGCCCCGCTCGCCCGATGCCGCTCCGTTCCGCCCGGGTGGGGCGTCACGGCAGCCACTTGAACAAAATCCTAAATTTATCTACGTTACAAAGCATTGAGGGGATTTTCTGATGGCCTGGATGAGGGCCGGATGAGGGGAATGATGCTGCGACGCGTCTGGGTGCTGTCGATCGCGCTGGCGCTGGCCGCTTGTGGTGGCGGCTCCGACATCGTGCGCAACCCGACCGGCACCGGCATCGCCCGCTACGTCACCGCCAATGCCCCCGAGGAATGCGTGCCCTATGCCCGCTCCGTCTCCGGCATCCAGCTGAAGGGCGACGCCTGGACCTGGTGGGATTCGGCGGACGGCGTCTACACCAAAGGCAGCACGCCGACGTCGGGCGCCGTGCTGGTGCTGGGCCAGTCCGACCGGCTGAGCAGCGGCCACATCTCGGTGGTGGTGTCGGTGCGCAATGGCCGCGAGATCACCGTGTCGCACACCAACTGGGGCAACAACGGCCCAACCCGGCGCCGGATCTACCGCGAACAGTCGGTGATCGACGTCTCCTCCGGCAACGATTGGACCGCGGTGCGGTTCTGGAACCCGGACACCGGCGCCTATGGCGGCGTGTACGAGGCCGATGGTTTCATCTACCCCGTCGGGGCTTAAGGTTCGGGCGGCCCTCGACGGTTCCAGGGCCGGCTCTCGACGATCCGAGGCAGTTTCGGCTATAAGCGCGGCGCGATCGCGGCCCCCGCGACGCTTCGGATCCTTTGCCCCATGACCCTGCCCTTCCACACCCCCGACCCACGGGCGCGCCGGCGCCTGGAGATCGGCCTCGCCTTGCTGGCGGACGGCCAGGCGGCCGACGCCGCCGGCGTCATCCGCGCCGCGATCGAGATCGACCCCGCCGACGCCGAGATCCATTACACATTGGGCCAGGCGCTGGAGGCCGCTGCGGACGGCGAAGACGCCGCAGCGGCGTATCGCACCGTGCTGGAACTGGATCCGGAGGACCGCATGGGCGCCGCCGTCCGGCTGGCGCTGATCGGTGCCGCACCGGTGCCGGCACAGCTGCCCGAGGCGCATGTCCGCACCCTGTTCGACCAGTATGCCCCACACTTCGATGGGTCGCTGGTCACGGCGCTGGGCTACCGTGGACCGGAATTGCTGCGCCGCGCTGTCGACCGGGCCGCGCCGGCCAACCTTTCGGCAGATGGCCGGCTCGACATTCTCGACCTCGGCTGCGGCACCGGCCTGGCGGGTGAAGCCTTCGCCGATCGCCGCCGCCGGCTGGACGGCATCGACCTGTCGCCCGGCATGATCCTGCAGGCGATGGCCCGCCGGCTGTACGACCGGCTTGAGCCGGGCGAAATCGTCGCCGCCCTGGCCGACTGGCCGGAGCGCTACGACCTGGTGCTGGCCGCCGATGTCGCGGTCTATATCGGCGACCTGGCGCCGCTGTTCGCCGCCGCCCGCACCATGCTGCGGCCGGGCGGGATCTTCGCCCTGACCGCCGAGGCGCATGACGCCGGCAGTGAGAGCGAGAACGGCCTGGGCTGGCGCCTGGGCGGACACCACCGCTACAGCCATTCGATCGCCTATCTCGCGGCGACTGCGTCGGCGGCCGGCTTCGCCGTGGCGGACATCGAGGCCGCCTCGGTCCGCACCGAAAACGGGGTGCCGCTGCCCGGCTGGATCGCGGTGCTGCGCGCGACATGAACTACCGCCACGCCTTCCACGCCGGCAACCATGCCGATGTCGTCAAGCATGTGGTGCTGGTGGCGCTGGTCGAGGCCCTGTGCGGCAAGGCCAAGCCGTTCTCCGCCTTCGACCTGCAGGCCGGCATCGGCCGCTATGCCCTGGCGGCCGAGGCGGCGAAGACCGGCGAATACATCGAGGGCATCGGCCGGATCGACGGCGCCACCGACGCCCCGCCTGCTGTCGCCCGTTATCTCGAGCTGGTGCATGCCGTCAACCCGTCCGGCCGGCTGGAGATCTATCCCGGCTCGCCGCGGCTGATCCGGGCGCTGATGCGGCCGGAGGACCGGCTGACCCTGGTCGAGCTGCATCCGGAGGACAATGCCCGGCTGCATGCCGAATTCGCCGGCGACGGCCAGGTGGCGATCCATCACCGCGATGCCTGGGAGGCGCTGCGCGGCCTGCTGCCGCCGCAGCCGCGGCGCGGCCTGCTGCTGCTGGACCCATCCTTCGAGGAACCGGACGAGCTGGCGCGCCTGGCGCGCGGCATCGCCACCGCGCACCGGCGCTGGCCGGAAGGCGTGATCGCCGCCTGGTACCCGATCAAGGACCGGCCGCCGGTCGACGCCATGCTGGCCGGCCTGCCACCCCTGCCCCGCGCCTGGGCGCTGGAGCTGACCGTGTTCGGCGCCGCCTATCCCGCCCGGCTGAACGGCGCCGGCCTGGTGCTGGTCAACCTGCCCTGGGGCGTCGAGACCGCGCTGCGCGACGCGCTGGCCTGGCTGCAGCCGCGCCTGGCCCGCCAGGGCGGCGGCTGGCGGCTGGAGCCGTTACCGGGTGCTGCGGGGTAAGATCGGCAGCCGGCCAGCGCCATCCCCCGGTTCCATGCCGAAGCCGCCACGCAGGCGCCGATATTTCGCAGATAGGAATAGGGCGGCGACAGGTTCACAGTCCTCATGAATATGAGGGAGGTCGGACATGTCGACGACAGGCAACGCGCCCAGGGGCGGCGCCGCAACCCCTTCCAGCGGCGATGACTTCGTCATCGGCAAGACCTTCCTGATCGCGCTGTCGGCGGCGATGGGCGGGTTCCTGTTCGGCTACGACACCTCGGTCATCAACGGCGCCGTCGCGGCCATCCGCACCTGGTCCGGGGCCGGCGAGGTCCTGCTCGGCTTCTCCGTGGCCAGCGCCCTGCTGGGATCGGCGGTCGGCGCCTGGTTCGCCGGGCCGATCGCGGACCGGTACGGCCGGATCGCGGTGATGCAGATCGCCGCGGTCATCTTCCTCGTCGGCTCGGTCGGGTCCGGCCTGGCCTGGAGCATCTGGTCGCTGACGGCGCTGCGCTTCCTCGGCGGGCTGGCCGTCGGGGCCGCCAGCGTCATCGCCCCGGCCTATATCGCCGAAGTCTCGCCGGCCCATATCCGTGGCCGGCTCGGCTCGCTGCAGCAACTGGCCATCGTCGTCGGCATCTTCGTCGCCCTGCTGTGCGACTACGCCCTGGTGGCGGCCGCCGGTGGCGCCGAGAAGATCCTGTGGTTCGGGCTTGAGGCCTGGCGCTGGATGTTCATATCGATGGCGGTGCCGTCGGTCATCTATGGCGTGCTGGCCGGGATCATCCCGGAATCGCCGCGCTTCCTGGTCAGCAAGAAGCGCCTGGTCGAGGCGGCGGACGTGCTGCGCCGCTTCGTCGGCAACAAGCCGCCGCCCCAGGTCAAGATCGCCGAGATCGAACACAGCATCGACCGGGAGAACAAGCAGTCGCTGCGCGACCTGCTGGGCCCCGCCGCCGGCCTGCTGCCGATCGTCTGGACCGGCATCCTGCTGTCGGTGTTCCAGCAGTTCGTCGGCATCAACGTGATCTTCTACTATTCCTCGGTGCTGTGGCAGGCGGTCGGCTTCACCGAGGCCGACTCGCTGATCATCACCGTCGCCACCTCGGTCACCAACATCCTGACGACGCTGGTGGCCATCGCGCTGATCGATCGCGTCGGGCGCAAGCCGCTGCTGCTGATCGGGTCCGCCGGCATGACCCTGGCGCTGGGGACGATGGCCTATATCTTCGGCACCGCCCCCACCGAGATGGTCAATGGCGCCCTGGTCCCCGTGCTGCCCGGCCAGGTCGGCGTCATCGCGGTCGTCGCCGCCAACCTCTATGTCGTGTTCTTCGGCGTGAGCTGGGGCCCCGTCGTCTGGGTGCTCTTGGGCGAGATGTTCAGCAATCGCATCCGGGCCTATGCCCTGGCCGTGGCCGCAGCCGCGCAATGGGTGGCCAATTTCTTCGTCTCGGAGACCTTCCCGTCCCTGGCCTCGGCCGGGCTGGGGATCGCCTACGGCATCTATGCCCTGATGGCCGTGCTGTCCTTCATCTTCGTCGCCCGCGCGGTGCGGGAGACCCGCGGCCGCGAGTTGGAAGACATGGAATGACACGAAAGCGGCATCGACCGGGCTGACGGGGAACCAGCGAAGCGGTGCGGGCGTTCCTTGTGGCGCCCCTCCAGCCCCAGGCAGATCCGATGCAGCCAGACAACGGTCGATTCCAGGGCAAGTTGCCGGCCCTGTCGGCCGACAAAGTCGCCGCCCTGTCGTCGCCCAGCGGCGTGCTGCTGATGCTAGCCGCGGTAGCAGCGCTGTATTTCGGCCGCGACATCCTGATCCCCTTCGCCCTGGCCGTGCTGATCAGCTTCGCCATGGCCCCGGTGGTGCAGCAGTTGCGCAAGCTGGGTGTGCCGCGGATGCCGGCCGTCCTCACCGTCGTCGCCTGCCTGTCGCTCGCCATCGCCAGCTTCATCGTGCTGATGGCCAGCCAGACCATCGATCTGGCCGGCAACCTGCCACGCTACCAGACCAACCTGGAGGCGAAGATCCAGTCGGTGAAGGAGGTCGCGCCAGGCGGCGGGCTGATCGACCGGCTGTCGAGCATGGTGGTGCGCCTGACCGAGGAGGCCGGCTCACGCCCCACCCCCGCCCCGATGGCCGAGGGCGACAACCAGAGCAAGCCGGTGCAGGTCCAGGTGCTGCCGGCCGCCCTGTCGCCGTTCGAGCTGGCATGGGAAGTGGGGCGGCCGCTGATCGAGCCCTTCGCCATCGCCGGCATCGTCCTGGTGCTGTCGGTGTTCATGCTGCTGGAGCGCGAGGATCTGCGCAACCGGCTGATCTGGCTGCTGGGGCCACAGGACCTGACGCGCGCCACCGCGGCGATGGACGATGCGGCGCAGCGGCTGAGCCGCTTCCTGCTGGCCCAGGCGCTGCTGAATTTCGGTTATGGCACGGTGTTCGGCATCGGCCTGTGGATCATCGGCGTGCCCAACCCGATGCTGTGGGCCCTGCTGGCCGCGGTGCTGCGCTTCATCCCCCTGGTCGGAGGCCTGGCCGCAGCGATCTTCCCGACCATCCTGGCCTTCGCCATCGATCCCGGCTGGCTGATGCCGATCGAGACCATCGCCCTGTTCGTGCTGCTCGACATCGTCGTGGTCAATGCGGCCGAGCCGCTGCTGTACGGCTCCAGCACCGGCCTGTCGCCCTTCGCCGTGCTGTTCGCCACCATCTTCTGGCTGACGCTGTGGGGCATTCCGGGGCTGCTGCTGGCGACGCCGCTGACCGTCTGCTTTGCCGTGCTCGGCCGCCATGTGCCGCAATTCGGCTTCCTCGACGTCATGCTCGGCAGCACGCCGGCGCTGGCGCCCGAGGCGCATTTTTACCAGCGCATCCTGGCCGGCGACCCGCTGGAGGCGTCGGAGCTGGCGGAGCGGCACATGCTGCAGCAATCGCGGCTGGCGCTGTTCGAGACCATGATCCTGCCCGCGATCCACATGGCCCAGGCCGACCGGCGCCGCGGCGCGCTGGACGGCGCCCGCCGCGACGCCGTGTGGTCCGGCATCCTGACGGCCGTCACCGATCTCGACGACGACGCCGCGGAAAGCGGCCCCGCGGTGCTGTGCCTGGGCGCCCGCGACGAGCTGGACCACGCAGCGGCGCATATGGCGGGGCAGTTGCTGGCCGAGTCCGGCACCGCCTGCCTGTATGCCGAGCAGGCCGGCGTCCAGCTGACCGAGGCCGGGGCCGCGGTGGTGCTGGTGACCTATGCCGGGCCGGTGACGGCGCACCAGCTCGGCCGCCTGCTGCGGCGCATGCGCCGCCGGGTGGCGGCGGAAACGGCGCTGGTGGTCGGGCTGTTCGGACCGGAGGGCATCGAGCCGGACGTGCTGGAAACCGCGGAGGCATCCGGCGTGACGGTCACCCGCGGCTTCACCGCCACCATCGCCGCGGTGCTGAGCCGCGTGCCGCAGGCCGCCCCAGAGGGGGAGGAGTCGGTGGCCGATGCTGCCGCACCCGAGGCCGGGCCGCTGCCGCCGGATATCGCCGCCGCCTGACCGAAATCCCATCGCCGACGCATCGCCGGTCGCGTTAAGCTCCCCTCAGAAGCGAGGGGGATTTCATGAAGCGATTGATCGGGCTGGGGGCAGCCGCGCTCTTGCTTTTTACCGCCGCATGCGCCCCACAAGGGCCAGCCTTTCAGACGCAGCTCGCCGCTGTGACATTTCAACCCGTCGGACCAGCAGGTTATTGCCTGTCCGATGAATCCGACAAGATCGGGATGGGCATCAGCCAGGCCCGGGAGAAGATCTCGCAATCACGGGATCGGGTTCTAGCCGTCTTCCGCCCCTGCGATGAAAAGCTTCCGCAGCCACGCCAGATGATCTTGAACATCAATCGAATCATCTTCTGGGCCGACCCGCCCCCGACCATTGCCTCAGGGCAGCGCGTCATGGACCGGCAGCTCTATATCGCTTTTTTTGCAAATCCAAAGCTCACGGAACTCCTGAACCAGCGCTACATGCCATTGTTCCGAGCCGCCTTGGCGAAGGATCCTAAAGGGCTGACAGCAAACGACATACGGTATCTCGGATCGGACGACGACGCCGTCTACACCGGCACAATGCTGAACCAGGACAATGTCGGACCGCAGGCGCCGCCGCATCTCAAGGGCGCCACTCGCTCCGTTCTTGGCCACACGGTGGTGGGCGGCGTTGCCCTGACGGTAGCCGCCATAAACCTGACGGTCGGCAGGGACCCGGTGGACTGGCCCATTCTTCAGCAGGCTGCACGCCAAGCGATCCACAGCACCATCGCGGCAGCGGAAAAGCCGTCACAAACCGTGCCGACCCCACCGGTGCGCCAACCGCCGCCGAACCCCGGCGCGTCAGGCCTGTCTGCCTGACCGCGCCGCGGCTTCAGATATTGGAGAGCCTCAGACCGCCTTGCTCTGGCGCTCGAGGCGCTTGCGCTCGTTCGGGTCGAGGGCACGCTTGCGCAGGCGGACGGTCTTCGGCGTGACCTCGACCAGCTCGTCGTCGTTGATGTAGGTCAGCGCCCGCTCCAGCGTCATCTGGATCGGCGGCGTCAGGCGCACCGCCTCATCCTTGCTGGTGGTGCGGATGTTGGTCAGCTGCTTGCCCTTCAGCACATTGACCTCGAGGTCGTTGCCGCGGGTGTGCTCGCCGATGATCATGCCCTGGTAGACCCGGACCTGCGGCTCGATCAGCATCGGGCCGCGATCTTCCAGGTTCCACAGCGCATAGGCCACGGCCTCGCCCTGGGCGTTGGAGATCAGCACGCCGGTGTGGCGCGAGGCGATGGCGCCCTTGTGCGGGGCGTAGTCGTGGAAGATCCGGTTCATCACGCCGGTGCCGCGCGTGTCGGTCATGAACTCGCCCTGGTAGCCGATCAGGCCACGGGTGGGCACCAGCATGACCAGGCGCTGCTTGTCGCCGCCGGACGGCCGCATCTCCAGCAGTTCGCCCTTGCGCTCGGACAGCTTCTGCACGACGACGCCGGAATGCTCCTCGTCGACGTCGATCGTGACCTCTTCGATCGGCTCCAGCTGGTTGCCGTCCTCGTCGGACTGGTAGACCACGCGCGGCCGGCTGATCGACAGCTCGAAGCCCTCGCGACGCATGGTCTCGATCAGGATGCCGAGCTGCAATTCACCGCGGCCGGCGACCTCGAAGGCGTCCTTCTCGGCGGTCTCGGTGATCTTCAGCGCGACATTGCCCTCGGCCTCGCGCAGCAGGCGGGCGCGGATCACGCGGCTGGTGACCTTGTCGCCCTCGGTGCCGGCCAGCGGGCTGTCATTGACCGAGAAGGTCATGGCGATGGTCGGCGGATCGATCGGCTGGGCCGCGAAGGCCTCGGTCACGTTCAGGTCGCAGATGGTGTCGGCGACGGTCGCGGTCACCAGCCCGGCGATGGCGACGATGTCGCCGGCCTCGCCGCTCTCGATCGGCTGGCGCTCGATGCCGCGGAAGGCCAGCACCCGGCTGATGCGGCCGGTCTCGATGGTCTGGCCGTCGCGGGACAGCGCCTTGACCGTCATGTTCGGGCGGACCGAGCCGGAGCGGATACGGCCGGTCAGCACCCGGCCGAGATAGGGGTTGGCCTCGACCGTGGTGGCCAGCATGCGGAAGGACTGGTCTTCCTCGATCTTCGGCGCCGGCACGTGGCTCAGCACCAGGTCGAACAGCGGCGACATGTCGGTCCGCTCGGCCTCGAGCGTTTCCGCCGCCCAGCCCTGCTTGGCCGAGGAGAACAGCGTCGGGAAGTCGAGCTGGTCGTCATTGGCGTCGAGCGCCGTGAACAGGTCGAACACCTCATCATGCACTTGGTGAGCACGGGCATCCGGCCGGTCGCATTTGTTGACCAGCACGATGGGGCGGAGGCCCAGCTTCAGCGCCTTGCCGGTGACGAACTTGGTCTGCGGCAGCGGCCCTTCGGCCGCATCCACCAGCACGACCACGCCGTCGACCATGTTCAGGATGCGCTCGACCTCGCCGCCGAAATCGGCGTGGCCGGGGGTGTCGACGATGTTGATGCGGACGTCCTTCCACACCAGCGACGTGCACTTGGCCAGAATGGTGATGCCGCGCTCGCGCTCGAGATCATTGGAGTCCATGATCCGCTCGGCCACGACCTGGTTGTCGCGGAAGGCCCCCGACTGGCGCAGCAGCACGTCGATCAGGGTCGTCTTGCCATGATCGACGTGGGCGATGATGGCGATGTTCCGGATTTCCATGGTCGGTCCGAGGCGAGCGCAAGGTGCGGGCAAAACGAAGGACGGCGGAC
>NZ_JBYRFX010000710.1:0-3127 GCF_057815775.1 Inquilinus sp. | reverse complement strand
GAGGAACACCGTGGCAGACACCGTGAAGACCAGCCAGGCCGCCGTCGAAAAGAACCTCGCCCAGGGCCTCGCCCTGTCGAAGGAGCATTTCGAGAAGACCACCATCGCCGCCACCAAGGGCTTCGACGACCTCGTCACCCTCGCCAAGGGCAATGTCGACGCCTTCTTCGCGTCGGCCGCCGTCTTCGCCCAGGGCACCGAGCAGCTGAGCCGCGCCTGGTTCGCGCTGCAGCAGGGTGCCGCCGAGCAGGCCGCCGAGGCGACCCGTTCGCTGTTCGCCGCCAAGACCCTGCGTGAGGTCGTCGACCTGCAGTCGACCTACAGCAAGACCGCCTTCGACGGCTTCGTCGCCGAGAGCAGCAAGCTGTCGGAGCTGGGCCTGAAGGTCACCAACGATGCCGTCGCGCCGATCGCCGCGCG
This sequence comes from Inquilinus sp., assembly GCF_057815775.1. Lineage (NCBI taxonomy): Bacteria > Pseudomonadati > Pseudomonadota > Alphaproteobacteria > Rhodospirillales > Rhodospirillaceae > Inquilinus > Inquilinus sp. The sequence continues at coordinate 2,707 of NZ_JBYRFX010000710.1, read as the reverse complement.
CGTCAACGTCGCCGTCGAGAAGCTGTCCAAGCCGCTCGCCGCCTGATCCGGTCCATCTTCCTCCCTGGACCCGGTGCCCACGGCCCCGGCGACTCTGTCGCCGGGGCCGTTCGCATTTCAGCTTTCTGCGTGCGGGGGTCTACAACTCGGCCCCTTGGAGCACTATCATCTTGGCTGGGTTCAAAACCGATAGAACGCATCCCATATCCATGAGCGATATCGAACGGAAGGATGATCAGGGAGACGGCAACGACGCCGGCACCGGAGTCGTCATTCAGACCAAGCCACGGACGAAGAAGCCGTCCATGTACAAGGTCCTGATGCTGAATGACGATTACACGCCGATGGAGTTCGTCGTCCATATCCTGGAGCGCTTCTTCGCGAAGAGCCGCGAGGAAGCGACCACCATCATGCTCCATGTTCACCGGCGGGGTGTGGGCGTCTGCGGCGTTTTCACCTACGAGGTGGCGGAGACCAAGGTGGCTCAGGTGATGGACTTCGCGCGCCGCAACCAGCATCCTCTACAATGTATTCTTGAGAAGGCCTGACCAACGGCTTGGGTAGGCCCTTCCGGCATGGGGACGACCGATGCTCTCGCGTAATCTCGAGCAGACGCTGCACAGGGCTCTCGCTTTCGCCAATGAGCGACGGCACGAATACGCCACGCTCGAGCACCTGCTGCTCGCGCTGTCCGAGGACCAGGATGCGGTCGCGGTGATGCGCGCCTGCGGCGTCAACATCGAAAAGCTGCGCCGCGACCTTGTCGGCTACATCGACACGGAGCTGGCGACCCTGAAGATCGACGGGATCGAGGACGCGAAGCCGACCGCCGGCTTCCAGCGGGTGCTGCAGCGTGCCGCGATCCATGTCCAGTCTTCGGGCCGCGAGGAGGTCACCGGCGCCAACGTGCTGGTCGCCCTGTTCTCCGAGCGTGAGAGCCATGCGGTGTACTTCCTGCAGGAGCAGGACATGTCCCGCTTCGACGCGGTCAACTACATCAGCCACGGGATCGCCAAAGCCGGCGCCTCGGGCGGGGCCCGGACCGGGTCCGGATCGGGCGAATCACCGCGTCCGGTCTCGGGCGCCGACGAGGATGCGCAGGCGGAGAAGGTCGTGAAGAAGGGCTCGGAGGCGCTCAGGACCTATTGCGTCAACCTCAACGAGAAGGCGACGAAGGGCAAGATCGACCCCTTGATCGGCCGCGAGGCCGAGATCGAGCGGACGATCCAGATCCTGTGCCGCCGCTCGAAGAACAACCCGCTCTATGTCGGCGACCCCGGGGTCGGCAAGACCGCGATCGCGGAAGGCCTGGCCCGCCGCATCGTCGATGGCGAAGTGCCGCCGGTGCTGGCCGATGCCACCATCTTCGCGCTCGACATGGGCGCGCTCTTGGCCGGCACCCGCTACCGCGGCGACTTCGAGGAGCGGCTGAAGGCCGTGATGAACGAGTTGGAGAACCTGCCCGGCGCGGTGCTGTTCATCGACGAGATCCACACCGTGATCGGCGCCGGCGCCACCTCCGGCGGGGCGATGGATGCCTCCAACCTGCTGAAGCCGGCGCTGGCTTCGGGCGCGCTGAAGTGCATCGGGTCGACCACCTACAAGGAATACCGGAACTACTTCGAGAAGGACCGCGCCCTGGTCCGCCGGTTCCAGAAGATCGACGTCAACGAGCCGACGATCGAGGACACGATCAAAATCCTGCAGGGGCTGAAGACCTATTACGAGAAGCACCACCAGGTGCGCTACACGGCCGATGCCATCCGCACCGCGGTGGAGCTGTCGGCCCGCTACATCGGCGACCGCAAGCTGCCGGACAAGGCGATCGACGTGATCGACGAGGCCGGTGCTGCCCAGATGCTGCTGCCGCCGTCGCGGCGGAAGAAGACCATCGGCATGCGTGACGTCGAGGCGGTCGTGGCGAAGATTGCCCGGATCCCGCCGAAGAGCGTCAGCCGCGACGACAAGACGATGCTGCAGACCCTTGACCGCGACCTGAAGACCCTGGTGTTCGGCCAGGACCCGGCGATCGACGCCCTGTCGGCGGCGATCAAGCTGGCCCGCGCCGGCCTGCGCGAGCCGGAGAAGCCGATCGGCAACTACCTGTTCTCCGGCCCGACCGGCGTCGGCAAGACCGAGGTGGCGCGCCAGCTGTCCAAGCTGCTCGGCATCGAGCTGGTGCGGTTCGACATGTCGGAATACATGGAGCGGCACTCGATCAGCCGGCTGATCGGCGCCCCGCCGGGCTATGTCGGCTTCGACCAGGGTGGCCTGATGACCGACTCGGTCGACCAGCATCCGCATTGCGTGCTGCTGCTGGACGAGATCGAGAAGGCGCATCCGGATGTGTTCAACATCCTGCTGCAGATCATGGATCACGGGAAGCTGACCGATCACAACGGCAAGTCGGTCGATTTCCGCAACGTCATCCTGATCATGACCACGAACGCCGGCGCCACCGAGCTGACCAAGCAGTCGATCGGCTTCGGCGCCAGCCGCAAGGACGATGCGGGGACGGAGGCGATCAACCGGATGTTCACGCCGGAGTTCCGCAACCGCCTCGACGCCACCATCGCCTTCGGCCATCTGGCGCCGGAGATCGTGGCCCAGGTGGTCGACAAGTTCGTGATCCAGCTCGAGACCCAGCTGGCCGACCGCCACGTCACCATCGAGCTGTCCTCGACGGCGCGGCAGTGGCTGGTGAAGC
>NZ_JBYRFX010000709.1:0-1766 GCF_057815775.1 Inquilinus sp. | reverse complement strand
CCGAGGGATCGTAGAGCCCGGCCGGGTTGGTCAGGGTGAAGGCCGGGGCGTTGCTGGAGGCGGACATGGCGGATCTCCGGTTCGAGGCGCTCCGGACATCAAAGGCGAGCCCGGGTGACCTGGTGGCGGGGGGCCGCGCATTGCGCCGCCCACACCCCCAAGACGATGCAGCCCGCCGCCTTGTGACTCAATGCCGGTGCCGGGCCTGAGGACCCACCTTTACTGTCATTGCCCGGCTCGACCGGGCAATCCAGGGGCCACGAAGAGCCGCTCTGGCCGCCCCTGGATGCCACGGTCAAGCCGTGGCATGACACTTGAAGGGTAGAAAACGCCCGAACAAGTCGTCGCGACGGGGGGAAACCGATGGAAGACGGCGTGGCGCTCAACCGGGCGCATTGGGACGAGCGGGTGGCCGCGCATCTGCGCTCCGCTTTCTACAATGTCGACGGCTTCCGGCGCGGCGAGACCGACCTGACCCCGATCGAGGCGGCGGAAATCGGCGACATCGCCGGGCTTCGGGTGGCCCATCTGCAGTGCCATTTCGGCATGGACACGATGTATTTGGCCCGCCGCGGTGCGCGGGTCACCGGCCTCGACTTCTCGGCCAAGGCGATCGCTGCGGCGCGGAGTCTGGCGGCCGAGACCGGTAGCAGCGCCGAATTCGTCGAAGGCGATCTTTATGACGCGTCGCGGCTGCTGGGCGAGGGACAGCACGACTTCGTCTTCACCAGCTGGGCACCATCATCTGGTTGCCCGACATCGTCCGTTGGGCGCAGACGGTGGCGGCGCTGCTGAAGCCGGGTGGGCGGCTCTATTTCCTCGACGGCCACCCGGCGGCGCGGGCGCTGGAGCAGGCGCGGCCGGAGGCACCGATCCTGCCGACCTATTCCTATTTCCGCGGCACGCCGCTGGAGTTCGACGCGCAAGGCAGCTACGCTGACCGCGACGCCGTCTTCAGCCACACCCGCACGGTGGAATGGGACCATCCGCTCGGCACCATCGTCGGTGCCTTGCTGGCGGCCGGGATGCGGCTGACGACCCTGCGCGAGCACGATGCCGCGGCCTGGCAGATGTGGCCCTGCCTGGTGCCGGGGACGGACGGGCTGTGGCGGATGCCGGCGGACCGGCCGAACCTGCCGCTCAGCGTCACCATCGAAGCGGTGAAAGGCTGAGGCTCGTCCCGGCCTTCTGGCCGGGTCTGGAGCCGGCTGCGCCAGGGTCGAAAGCGTGAGGTCTCACCAGGGCGTCCGCATCGCCCTTTTGTGATGAGACCGGGAGGCCGTCAGCCGCGCAGGGCGAGCTTGGCCGGGCCTTCCGGAGTCGGGATCTCGATGTCGACCTCGAGGGTCGAGACCGAAACGCCGCGGTCGAGCTTGACCTGCACCTTCTCGCGATCCACCGAGATGTGCTTGGCGATCACCGCCAGGATTTCCTCCTGCAGGATCGCCATCAGGTCGGACCGGCCGCCGATCGACGACCGCTCATGCGCCAGCAGGATCTGCAGCCGCTCGCGCGCCACCGGGGCGGAGCTGCGCTTGCTGAAGAAGCTGAACAAGCTCATGCGACCCTCCGGCAAAACAGCTTGGCGAAGATTCCCTTCTTGTCGCTCGGGACCGACATTTCGACCGTTTCGCCCTTCAGGCGCTTCACCGCGTCGAAATAGGCCCGGGCCGGGGCGCTCAGCGGGGCGTTCAGGGTGACCGGCGCGCCCATGTTCGAGGCGCGCAGCACTTCCTCGCTCTCGGGGATGATGCCGAGCAGCGGGA
>NZ_JBYRFX010000708.1:0-3620 GCF_057815775.1 Inquilinus sp. | reverse complement strand
GCACCGGTGCCGGCAGGTCGGGGAAGGAGCGGTCGTACCAGCGGCCATGGATGCGGGTGATGCCTTCGCGCGTCGCCAGCAGGGCGGCGGCCGAGGTGCCGCCGGCACAGAGCAGGATCTTCGGCTTCTTGAGCGCGACATGGCGTTCGATGAAGGGCAGCGAGATCGCGATCTCTGCCGCGTTCGGCTGGCGGTTGCCGGGCGGGCGCCAGTTGACGATGTTGGAGATGTAGACCGTGCTGCGGTCGAGCCCGATCGCCGCCAGCATGCGGTCGAGCAGCTTGCCCGACTGGCCGACGAAGGGCTTGCCCAGCCGGTCCTCCTCCGCCCCTGGCGCCTCGCCGACGATCATGATGTCGGCCTCCGGGTTGCCGTCGGCGAACACCATCTGGGTGGCGGTGGCCTTCAGCCCGCAGCCGTCGAAGGCGGCCAGCGCCGCCGCCAGCTCCTCCAGCGTGTTGCACCCGGCGGCGATGCGACGGGCATCGCCGGTGGCGGCATCGCTGCCCGGCAGCACGGCGGTGCCGACCACGCGCGGCGCTGCGGCCGGGGCAGGCTGGAATGAGGCGAGCTGGGACGAGACGGGCTGGACCGACGGTTGCGGCTGCGGCGCCATCGGGCTCAAGGCCGGGGCCATGCCGGCACCGCCGCGGCGGCGGCCGAGCGCGCCGGGGTCATCCCCGATGGCTTCGTCGATGCCGGCGTCCTGGTACCATCTCAGGAGGGCGATGATCTCGGCGGGCTGCACGGCGAGGTCTGATTCGCTGGTCATGTCCATGCGCTAGAAACCGTCGGGGGGCCCTGGCTGTCAACCCCGCGGCCGGCCCGGACGGGGCTTGCCGCAGCGTCGCCGGGGTCCGGCGCGTCGCAGTCGGCGCCGAACCTGCCGCGACATGATCGGCCATTCGACCCCCGCGGTGCATTTATGTAGCATGCGGCCAACCGAACGACAGGGACGCGCGATGGAACGCGAATCGATGGAATACGACGTCGTGATCGTGGGCGCGGGGCCGGCAGGCCTCGCGGCGGCGATCCGGCTGAAGCAGAAGGCGGCCGAGACCGGGCGCGAGGTCAGCGTGTGCGTGCTGGAGAAGGGGTCGGAGGTCGGTGCCCATATCCTGTCCGGCGCCGTGCTGGACCCGCGCGCGCTGAACGAGCTGATCCCGGACTGGAAGGACAAGGGTGCGCCGCTGGACACGCCGGTGACGCATGACGAGTTCCATTACTACACGGCGGTCAGCAGCTTCCGCCTGCCCAATTTCGGGCTGCCGAAGGAGCTGCACAACCGCGGCAACTACATCGTCAGCATGGGGCTGGTGACGCGCTGGATGGCGCAGCAGGCCGAGGCGCTGGGCGTCGAGATCTATCCCGGCTTCGCCGCGGCCGAGGTGCTGTACCACGAGGACGGCTCGGTCAAGGGCGTCGCCACCGGCGACATGGGCATCGGCAAGGACGGCGAGCACACCGGCAACTACACGCCGGGGATGGAGCTGCACGCCAAATACACGCTGATCGGTGAAGGCGTGCGCGGGTCGCTGGCCAAGATGCTGATGGAGAAGTTCCAGCTGCGCACCGAATGCGACCCGCAGACCTTCGGCCTGGGGGTCAAGGAGCTGTGGGAGGTGAAGCCGGAGAATCACCGGCCCGGCCTGGTCCAGCACGGCTTCGGCTGGCCGATGAACAACGAGACCTATGGCGGCGGCTGGCTGTACCATTTCGGCGAGAACCTGGTCTCGATCGGCTATGTCGTCGCGCTCGACTACAAGAACCCGTACCTGTCGCCGTTCGAGGAATTCCAGCGCTACAAGGACCATCCGCTGATCCGCCCGACGCTGGAGGGCGGCAAGCGCCTGGCCTATGGCGGCCGCGCCATCAACGAGGGCGGTCTGCAGTCGGTGCCGAAGCTGACCTTCCCGGGCGGCTGCCTGATCGGCTGCTCCGCCGGCTTCGTCAACGTGCCGCGGATCAAGGGCAACCACACCGCGATGAAGAGCGGCATGGTCTGCGCCGAGGCGGTGTTCGACGCGCTGGCCGAGGGCCGCGAGGGCCATGACGAGGTCGTGGCCTATCCAGAGCGGCTGAAGGCCAGCTGGCTGTGGCAGGAACTGACGGTGGTGCGCAACTGCCGCCCGGGCTTCCGCTGGGGCACGATCCTGGGCACGATCTATTCCGGCATCGAGCTGTGGACCCGCGGCAAGCTGCCCTGGACGCTGCACCACAAGCACGCCGACCACGAATCGCTGCGCCCGGCCGCGCAGTCGAAGAAGATCAACTATCCCAAGCCGGACGGTATCGTCACCTTCGACCGCCTCTCCTCGGTGTATCTGTCGAACACCAACCACGAGGAAAACCAGCCGTCGCATCTGAAGCTGAAGGACCCGTCGGTCCCGATCGCCTACACCCTGCCGCTGTATGACGAACCGGCGCAGCGCTATTGCCCGGCCGGGGTGTACGAGGTGGTGCGCAACGAGGACGGCAGCGACCCGCGCTTCGTGATCAACGCGCAGAACTGCGTCCACTGCAAGACCTGCGACATCAAGGATCCCAAGCAGAACATCGTCTGGACCGTGCCGGAGGGCGGCGGGGGACCCAACTATCAGATGATGTAAGAGTCCCGGACGGGCGGCCCCCTTTCCTGTCGTGCCTGGACCTAGTCCGGGCACGACAGCCGAAAGCGGGGAACGCGCGACGGCACCTCTCGGTTATACCTGGGTCCAGCCGAGTTGAACCCCCGGCCTGCCGCGGTTATGGTGCGGGATCGGGATCGTTGCGGAACCAGAATGGCCCAGGCCGAGACCACCACCGTCGTCGACCGGCTGCAGACCGCCGGGCTGCGACCGACCCGCCAGCGCGTCGCGCTCGCCGGCCTGCTGTTCGGCGGCTGCGACCGCCATGTCACGGCCGAGGCGCTGCATGGCGAGGCAACCCAGGCCGGCCATGCCGTGTCGCTGGCGACCGTCTACAACACCCTGCACCAGTTCACCGAGGCCCGGCTGCTGCGCGAAGTGGTGATCGAGCCCGGCCGGTCCTATTTCGACACCAACACCTGCGACCACCATCATTTCTATCATGAGACGACCGGCGAGTTGCGCGACGTCCATGGCGAGGCCGTGGTCGTTTCAGCGCTGCCCGAAGCCCCGGCCGGCACCCGCATCGCCCGGGTCGATGTCGTCATCCGCCTGACCGACGCCTGAGAGATCCCTTCCCGTGACGGCCGCGCCACGCATCGACGGGCTGCTCGAGACCGCGCTCTACGTCGCCGATCTCGACCGCGCCACCGCCTTCTACGAGCAGATCCTGGGCCTGCGCGTCATGCTGCGCAGCCCGCGGCTGGTGGCCCTGGATGCCGGGCGGCAGGGCGTGCTGCTGCTGTTCCTGGCCGGCGCCACCTCCGCCGATGTGGTCGAGGCCGGCGGCACCATCCCGGGGCATGAGGGGGCGGGCCGGCTGCACATGGCCTTCGCTGTCCCGGCCGAGGACCTGGACGCCTGGCGCGCGAGGCTGGTCGCGGCGGGCGTCGCCCTGACCGGCGAGATGGCCTGGGCCCGCGGCGGCGTCAGCCTCTATATCGCCGATCCCGATGGCCATGTGGTCGAGCTGGCCACGCCGGGGCTGTGGCC
>NZ_JBYRFX010000707.1:0-3858 GCF_057815775.1 Inquilinus sp. | reverse complement strand
GTCGGCCGGGTCGATCTCGGCGATGTGGTTGGAGCCCATGATGCCGACCACCAGAGTCCCCGCCGGGGTCATCCAGATCCCGGCCGGCAGCGGGCCGACCTCCTGGTTCCAGACGATGGCGCCGGTGGCAAGGTCGATCGCCGCCACGCTGTTGGTGGCCTGCAGCGTGATGAAGACCCGGCTGCTGTCCGGCAGGAAGGCAATGTGGCTCGGCATCCGCGGCAGGGACAGCCGGTGCGACAGCGAGAAGTCGGCGGCGTTGTAGATGTCGACCCGGTCAAGCCGATCGGAGGTGGTGACGAACCATTTGGCGTCGGGGCTGAAGCCGACCTGGTAGGGGTCGCTGATCTTCGGCAGGCGGCGGCGGATCGCCCCGGTCGCCGGGTCGACGAACACCAGCTCGTTGCCGCCGGCATTGGCGACGATCAGATCCAGCCCGTCCGGCGTCAGCATCAGGTGGTGCGGCGCCCGGCCGATCGGGCCGCGCGACAGCTCCTTCAGCTCGGTGCCGCTGATCACGCTCATCGAATCGTCGTCGGAGTTCAGCACGATCACCGTGTTGGCCGTCGCGGCCGATACCGGCACCGCAACCGCAATCACCAAAGCCAACAGGCGCAGCACAAAGACCTCCAGCACAGACAGGCCGCCCACCGGATGCAGCGGCAGCCTTTCCTGGGTTTAGGCCACGGCGCGGCCGAGAGCGATTCCGAAAAGCATTACAAAAAGGCAATGCTGTCGGCCGGATTCGAGGAATCCCGCGGCGGAAGATCCGCGCCGGGCTCATACCTCCTCGGCGGACATTCGCCTGCTGCCGCGACGACCCTGCCCCTATAGTCCGGCCATTCGATCCACCGGGGCAGCCCCCGGGACAGGCGGCGCAGGCCGGGCGGCCCGAATTGACGGGCCAACACCCCCGCGGCGCAATCGCCACACGATCCGGGACAGGCAAGAGGAACAGCATGCGGCTCGAAGGCAAGGTGGCCATCGTCACCGGCGCGGCATCGGGTTTCGGCAAGGGCATCGCCGAGCGTTTCGTGCGGGAAGGCGCAAGCATCCTGGTGGCCGATCTGTCGGTCGAAGCCGGCGAGGCCGCGGTCGCGGCCCTGAACGCCGAACGGCCGGGCGCCGCACGCTTCGTCCGCACCGATGTGTCGCGTGACGCCGACACGGCCGTCGCCGTCGCCACGGCGGTCGAGGCCTTCGGTGGCCTGGACATCGTGGTCAACAACGCCGGCTACACCCATCGCAACAAGCCGATGGCCGAGGTCACGGAAGACGAATTCGACCGGGTCTTCGCGGTCAATGTGAAGTCGATCTTCCTGTCGGTCCGCCACGCCGCGCCACATCTGGCGAAGAAGGGCGGCTCGATCCTCAACATCGCCTCCACCGCCGGGCTGCGGCCGCGGCCGGGGCTGACCTGGTACAACTCCTCCAAGGGCGCCGTGATCACCGCCACCAAGTCGATGGCGGTCGAGCTGGCGCCGAAGCAGATCCGAGTCAACTGCCTGTGCCCGGTGCTGGGCCAGACCGGCATGACCTCGACCTTCCTGGGCGACGACACGCCGGAGCGGCGGGCCCAGTTCATGGCCACCATCCCGCTCGGCCGCATGAGCACGCCCGAGGACATCGCCAATGCGGCGCTGTACCTGTCTTCCGATGAGGCGGATTTCATCACCGGCGTGGCCCTGGAAGTCGACGGCGGCCGCTGCATCTGAGCAAGCCGCTGAGGGTCAGATCCGTGCAGCCGGGGCTTGCCCTGGCGCCGCAATCACCGCACCCTTCGCACCAGGGCAGTGAAGGGGCGATCAGAATGCCAGCAACGGCTGGGTTGTCGACGGCGCGCCATCCGACTAGGAAGGCGCGATGACGACTATCGCTTCCGACTCCCGCGAAAACCAGTCACTCGCGCCCAAACTCCTCGGCGTCATTGGCGTCGTCTATGGCGACATCGGCACCAGCCCGCTCTACACCATCCGCGAATGCTTCACCCATCCGGGTGCACCGGCAGTCACGGAAGGGGCCGTGCTGGGCGTGCTGTCGCTGATCTTCTGGGCGCTGACGCTGATCATCACCATCAAGTACATCTCGTTCGTGATGCGGGCCGACAACCGCGGCGAAGGCGGCGTGCTGGCCCTGACCGCGCTGGCCTTCCGCTCGCGCAAGGGCAAGCGCGGCCAGTTGATCGTCATGCTGGGCATCATCGGCGCCGCGCTGTTCTACGGCGACGGCGTGATCACCCCCGCCATCTCGGTGCTCAGCGCGATCGAAGGGCTGAAGATCGCCACACCGGTGTTCGACCCCTACATCATCCCGCTGACGCTCGCGATCCTGACGCTGCTGTTCATGGTCCAGGCGCATGGCACGGCCAAGGTCGGCATCGCCTTCGGCCCGATCATGTGCATCTGGTTCCTGACCATCGGCGTGCTCGGCGCCGCCCAGATCGTGAACCGCCCGGACGTCGTCGCCGCCCTGTGGCCGAACCATGCGGTCGAGCTGTTCTTCACCCATCCCTGGGCGGCGATCGTGGTGCTGGGCTCCGTGGTGCTGGCCGTGACCGGCGGCGAGGCGCTGTACGCCGACATGGGCCATTTCGGCCGCAACCCGATCCGCATCGCCTGGCTCGGCTTCGTCTGGCCGGCGCTGCTGCTGAACTATTTTGGCCAGGGCGCGATGCTGCTGGAAAATCCGGGCGCGATCGAGTCGCCCTTTTACCTGATGGCGCCATCCTGGGGCCTGTACCCGATGGTGATCCTGTCGACCGCCGCCACGGTGATCGCGGCCCAGGCCGTGATCTCCGGCGCCTTCTCGGTCAGCCAGCAGGCGGCCCAGCTGGGCTACATGCCGCGGCTGGAGGTGCGCCACACCTCGGCCGAGGAGAAGGGCCAGATCTACATCTCCAGGGTCAACTGGTCGCTCTACGTCACCGTGGTGGTGCTGGTGGTGGGCTTCGGATCCTCCAGTGCCCTGGCCGGCGCCTATGGCATCGCCGTGACCGGCACCATGGCGGTGACCAGCGTGCTGGCCTACCTGGTTGCCCGGCACCGCTGGGGCTGGAGCCGCTGGACTGCGCTGCCGCTGTTCGCCACCTTCCTGTTCATCGACATCACGCTGTTCGGCGCCAACACCATCAAGCTGTTCCATGGCGGCTGGTTCCCGCTGGTGCTGGCGGTGGTGCTGACGACGCTGATGTGGGTCTGGCGGAAGGGCCGCGAGATCCTGTTCCGCCGCCGCTATCGCGATGCCATCCCGCTGTCGACCTTCGTCGAGGGCAAGATGTACAAGCGGGCGCACCGGGTGCCCGGCACCGGCATCTTCATGACCGGCAATGTCGGCGTGGTGCCCTTCGCCCTGCTGCACAACCTGAAGCACAACAAGATCATCCACGAGCGCGTGGTGCTGCTGAAGGTCGAGACCACGGACGAGCCGCGGGTCGACGATGAGCAACGCATCGAGATCAAGGATCTCGGCGACGGCTTCTACACCATCATCGTGCGCTACGGCTTCCAGCAGCAGCCCGACGTGCCCCGTGCCCTGGCCGCCTGCAGCAGCAAGGGCCTGGGCTTCAACATGGCCGACACGTCGTTCTTCATGAGCCGGGAGTACTTCGTGCCCTCGTCCCGGCCGGAGCTGCCGCCGTGGCAGGAATGGCTGTTCATCCTGATGTCGAACAACGCCCTGAGCGCGACGGAATTCTTCCGCATCCCGGCCAACCGGGCGGTGGAGCTGGGCTCGCATCTGGAGATCTGAACCCCTCGCCACCGGTTCCTTCGGCCGGCCCGGTCCGTTGTGGTTCCGCGCCGGCTGTGACCCCTCGCCGCAAACCGGACGGTGGACGGCGCGGCCTCGATTGACACCCGC
>NZ_JBYRFX010000706.1:0-4172 GCF_057815775.1 Inquilinus sp. | reverse complement strand
GAGGCCGGTTCACCCGGGAAGCAGACGTAGATGGGACTCGCTTGCCCAACCCAACATCCCGCCGCCCGAACCAAACCCATGACCACACTGAATCTGCTGCGAAAACGAAACGGGCCGCGCCGGTTTCCCGGTGCGGCCCGTCGCCTGTTCGATGGTCGGACCCTAGCACATCCTGTCGCGTCTGACCAGCCGAGAACCGGCAAGGCAGGGGCCGCGCCGCGTCGGTTTGAAAAATCCCGGCCCGAGATCATCTCTGCCTTCCAACGGCGGGGAGGGGGCGGAATGCGCAAGGGCGATCTGGTGCGGCTGATCCGGATCCTGGGGATGCTCGGCTCCGATCATGACGGCGAACGCGCGGCGGCCGCACTGGCGGCAGACAAGCTGGTGCGCGGCAGCGGCTGGACCTGGTGGGATCTGCTGGCACCGGCGCGGGCGCCGCGGCCGGTCCGGTCGCAGGGACGTGACCCGTTCACCGACCGGTTCGCTGCGGCGGAATCGCGGATGCGCCAGCTGCGCAGCGAGAATGCGCGGCTGCTGGACGAGGTCAAGGCGCTGAAGCGCCGGCTGGACTTGCGCAGCCGGCCGTTCCGCGCCGCCGAACCGCAGCGGCCGGCCCCTTGATCCGGTGGTCAAGATTGGAACCGGCGGCCGTCAAAGTTTAGTCAAAATGCTGGCGCTTCTTGCGTCGCGGTCAATTCACGGAGAGTTGACGGCCGGTCAGCACACTTCTCTTCGGCGGGGATGGCGCCGCATCAGTCGAGGAAAGTTTCATGTGTAACGGAGTATTCGGCTATTATCAGATCTTCTCGGGAAGCCTGGTGCAGCGCTATTTGACGAAGCTCGACAGCGGGCTGGATCATTGGGAGATTCATTTCCTGCGCCGCGGATACGATTTCCTATCGCGCGGCATGACGGAAGGCGCCATCTCCGCCCTGAACTATCTGGAACTGCCGGCCGACCGGCGACAGGCCGTGTTCGCCTGGCCGATGGAGGTCGTGCCGATGACCGACCAGGAGGCGGAAGAGATCCGCTGCGGGCTCGGCCGGATCGCGGCGCAGGCCGAAGCGGCGGTGCTGGCGATTCCGCATCCCGCGAATGATTCGCCCCTTCGCCGCCACGCCTAGGGGATCAGACCTCCACTAGGGCCTTGATCACCCCGGCGTCCGGCCGGCTCCAGCCCGGGATCAGCGCCGGCACGTCGGCGATGCCGCCGCGATGGCTGGCCAGGGCCGCGGTCGGCACGTGGCCGTCCCGCATCGCCGCCAGCACATGCTCGAAATCCTCGCGTGTCGCATTGCGGCTGGCCAGCAGCGTGGTCTCGCGCTTGTGGAACTCAGGATCGGAAAAGCCGATCTCGTCGCGCACGATGCTCAGCAGCACATAGGCGCCGGCATGGGCGACGTAGGAAAAGCCTTTGCGCATCGCCGCCGGGCTGCCCGTGGCGTCGACCACCAGGTCGAAGAAATCGCCGTCCGTGGTCCGCTTCAGCCGGTCATCGATGTCGCCGCCGCCCTCGAACACCGCATCGGCCTTCAGCACGTCGCGGCTGAACGCCAGCCGGCCGGGATGCAGGTCCAGCACGCTGACATGGGCGCCACGCAGCTTGGCGAAGATGGTTGCGGCGATGCCGATCGGCCCGGCGCCGACCACCAGCACCCGGTCGCCCGCGCCCGGGGCGCCGCGGCGGATGCCATGGGCGCCGATCGCCAGGAACTCGACCATCGCGGCCTGGTCCAGGCTCAGGCCCTCGGCCGGCACCACATTCTCCTCCGGCACCGACAGCCATTCGCACAGGCCGCCGTCACGGTGCACGCCCAGGACCGACAGCGTCTTGCAGCAATTTGTCCGGCCGCGGCGGCAGGCGACGCAGGTGCCGCAATGCAGATAGGGCTGGATGGCGACGACCTGGCCCGGGCGGAACGCGCTGCCGGCATCGGCCTCGACCACTTCGGCGCCCAGCTCATGGCCGATCACGCGGGGGTATTCGAAATAGGGCTGGTTGCCCTTATAGATGTGATAGTCGGTGCCGCAGATGCCGACCCGGCGGATCCGCACCAGCACCTCGCCCGGCTGCCGCACCGGCTCCGGCCGGTCGATCAGGCGCAGCGCTTCGGGCTTCTCGCAGAGGATCGCTTTCATCATTCGTCCGTATCGGGTCATCGCGGTGTGGCCCCAAATTGATCGGACATATCGCGCTTGTCGAGCCGGTTCGGCCGGTCGGGCCGGCGGAGGAGGCATGCGCTGGCCAGGACGGCGCCATCGCATTGCCGCCGGCCCGGCCGCCGCGGTTTGACTGGAATGCCGCGCCGGAACTGGACAGACTTGGTTTCGAGTCCGACAAGACCCGTACAGGGCGATCAGTCGAGGGAGGCAGGCAGGGTGCAGAGTGTCGCCGGACCGGCGCGGAGCGATAGCGCCCCGCCGGCCATCGCGTTTTCCGGAATTTCCGTGGCCTACCCGCTGAAGGGCGGCGGCCGCTACGTCGCCCTGGCCGAAACCGACCTGGTGATCGCCGATGGCGAGTTCACCGCCATCGTCGGGCCGACCGGCTGCGGCAAGTCGACCCTGCTGAATGTCGCCGCCGGGCTGGTGCCGGCTGCGTCCGGCGGCTGCACCGTGTTCGGGCGGGCGCTGCAGGGGCTGAACCGCGACGCCGGCTACCTGTTCCAGGCGGATTCGCTGATGCCGTGGAAGACCGCGCGCGACAATGTCGCGGTCGGGCTGACGGTCCGCGGCGTGGCGGGGGCCGAGGCGCGGGAGCGGGCGCAGGCCTGGCTGGTCCGGGTCGGGCTGGCGCCGATGGGCGACCGCTATCCGCACCAGCTGTCCGGCGGCCAGAAGAAGCGCGTCGCCCTGGCCCAGATGCTGATCCTGGAGCCGAAGCTGCTGCTGATGGACGAACCCTTCGGCCCGCTCGACGCCCAGACCCGGATCGTGATGGGCGACCTGTTGCTGTCGCTGTGGTCGGCGATGCGCAAGGCGGTGCTGTTCGTGACCCACGATTTGGAGGAGGCGATCGCCCTGGCCGACCGGGTGGTGGTGCTGTCGGCCGGGCCGCAGGCACGGATCATCGCCGACCACCGTGTCGACCTGCCGCGGCCGCGCGAACCGGCCGAATCCCGGCACGAGCCCCAATTCGTGGCCCTGCACCGGGCGATCTGGGCGGCGCTGAAGGACGAGGTGATGAAGGCTTATGGCGATGTCGTCTGAAAGCTGGGCTTCAGGTCGGGGCCGCATCCTCGCCTGGCAGGTCGCGGTCGCGGTGGTCAGCCTGCTGCTGTGGCATGTGCTGACCGCCACCAAGATCCTCGACCCGTTCTTCTTCGCCACCCCGCTCGGCGTGATCGTGCGCACCTGGCGCGACTTCGCCTCCGGCGTGATCTGGCGCCATCTCGGCGTGACGCTGCTGGAGACGGTGCTGGCCTTCGGCATCGGGTCGCTGGGCGGCGTCGCCCTCGGCTTCTGGTTCGCCCGGCGGGCGACGGCGGCGGCGGTGTTCGACCCCTATATCAAGGCCGCCAACGCGCTGCCGCGGGTGGTGCTGGCGCCGATCTTCGCGCTGTGGTTCGGCCTCGGCATCTGGTCGAAGGTGGCGCTCGGCGTCAGCCTGGTGTTCTTCGTGGTGTTCTTCAACGTCTACCAGGGCGTGCGCGAGGTCAGCCCGACCGTGCTGGCCAACGCCCGGATGCTGGGGATGAACGACCGCCAGCTGCTGCGCCATGTCTACATGCCGTCGGCGCTGTCCTGGGTGTTCTCCAGCCTGCACACCTCGGTCGGCTTCGCCCTGGTCGGCGCCGTGGTCGGCGAATATCTCGGCGCCACCGCGGGGCTCGGCTACCGCATCGCCCAGGCCGAAGGCGTATTCGACGTGGTCGGCGTGTTCTCCGGCATGCTGGTGCTGTCGGCCTTCGTGGTGCTGATCGACGCCGGCGTCTCGATGATCGAACGGCGGCTGCTGGTGTGGCGGCCCGACAGCGCGGCCAATAACTCAGCCCAAGCGTGAACAAAGAAGGAGGAAACGGATGAGGATCCTGCTGCGGGGCCTGGCCCTGCTTCTCGGCCTGGTGGCGCTGGCCGTCCCGGCCGTGGCGGCACCGGAAAAGACCCACCTGACCATCGGCGTCGGCGGCAAGCCGCTGCTGTACTATCTGCCGCTGACCATCGCCGAGAAG